>JAIKZC010000497.1 GCA_024682575.1 Lachnospiraceae bacterium
ATGGCTCAGGGCTGAATATTGACCTTCAGTATTCACTTGGATGGCAGGCACTCGGACATGAACTGGCTGTTAGCAGGGTAAGAAATAAAACGCTTGAGAAGCTTGACAACATTACAGCAACAGAAGTATACAGTCATTATCTTGGTATAAAAATGGATGAGAATTTCTTTTTGAATGTTATCGAATTTCCGCTTATCTTAAAAAGAGATGGTATAACGCTTCTTCGTGAGCCTTTCAATGAAACAGCGGCAGATGGAGTCAGGATGGTTTCGGATCTCTTTGAAGGAGAGAAGGTCAGGATAGCCTATGCGGATCCGGAAAACATAGTAGCTGAAACAGACAAGGCATGTCAGAGAACAAGAGACTTTGCGCCGGAGGCAATTATGATCTTTTCCTGTGCTGCAAGAAAGCATTTCTGGTCCTATTTTGTAAATAAGGAAATGGAGCCTTTTCAGAGACTGGCAGACTGTTCAGGATTCTTCTCTGGAGGCGAAATAATAAGGATCGGCAGGAAAGTAATAGAACAGAATGTATGTCTTGTCGCAGTGGGTTTGAGAGAAGGAGAAAAGAAAAACCTTTCAAATGAAGAAGTACATGTGGATAAGAGCATGCTTCATGGTCAGCTTTCTATTTTGCGTCGTCTTGCAACCTTTGCCAGGGCTACAACAGAAGAACTTGAAAGAGCCAATGAAAAGCTCAGAGAATATGCAATAATGGACGAGCTTACTAAAGTCTACAATAGACGGGAACTTGAGCGAAAGATGGTTGAAACTCTTTATCATTCTGTTCAGGATGAAAGTGAAGCATCATTTATCATGATGGATATAGATTATTTTAAAAAGATCAATGATAGATATGGGCATGATATAGGAGATGCAGTACTTAGACAGGTAGCAGATATCTTGAAGAAGCATGTTGATAATTATCATGCTTCTGAGGGAGATGCAGTAGTAGGCAGATTCGGAGGAGAAGAGTTTATATTGGCATTTCCGGGAGAAAATATTTCCGAGGCAAAGAAAGAAGCAGAGCTAATGCGAAAAGATATAGAGGAACATGAATTTCCGGAGAATATACATGTTACGGCCAGCTTCGGTGTGACTTCTATTAATGATGAAGACAGAAAATACAGGGATTCAATGACGATTTCAAAGAGGGTTGATGAAGCACTTTACAGAGCAAAGAATGATGGACGCAATTGTGTAAGAACAAGTTTAAATTGATAATATATAATGTTTGTTAGCACTCTTTTTAAAAGAGTGCTAATTTTTTATTGACTTTTAATCTTTGGGGTCTTAGAATAGTATTTGTTGAGAAAACTTAACGAAAATAACTCTATAGGGAGGCACTATAAAATGGCAAATAAACATGGAAGTCTTTCAATAAGCAGTGAAAATATCTTTCCGATAATTAAGAAATGGATGTATTCTGATCAGGATATATTCATCCGCGAGCTTGTATCAAATGCCTGTGATGCTATCACAAAGCTTAAAAAGCTCGAGGTTATCGGTGAATATACTGCACCTGCAGAGGAGACAGACGGCAGTGAAGGTGCCGGATTAAAGGGAAGAGTTGATGTTATTGTTGATAATAAGGCAAAAACTCTTAAATTTATAGATAACGGAATCGGTATGACTGCCGAGGAAGTGGAGAAATATATAAATCAGATCGCATTTTCTGGTGCAACCGATTTCATCAGTAAGTACAAGGATAAGTCGGATTCAGACCAGATAATCGGTCATTTCGGACTTGGATTTTATTCCGCATTCATGGTTGCCGATAAGGTAACGATCGACACACTTTCTCATGAAGATGGTGCTACCGCAGTTCACTGGGAATGTGAGGGAGCCGGCACCGAATTTGATATGAAAGATGGTGACCGCGCAAAAGTTGGAACAGAGATAACACTTTATCTCAATGAGGATTGCCTGAAATACTGTAATGAATATGCAGTAAGGGAAGTACTTGATAAATACTGCGCATTTATGCCTACAGAAATATATCTTACAGATGTAAATGCAGAGCCGCCTAAGCCGACAAAGGATAAGGATGGAAATGAGGTTCCGCCTGAAGCTCCGAAGCCGATAAATGATATACATCCTCTTTGGGCAAAGACTCCTAAGGATTGCACAGATGAGGAATACAAGGACTTTTACAGAAATGTATTCCATGATTACAG
>JAIKZC010000019.1 GCA_024682575.1 Lachnospiraceae bacterium
TCTGTTGGAACTGCTTCTGTCGGCATTGCCTCTGTTGGAGCTTCTCCTGTTGGCATTGCTTCTGTTGGAACTGCCTCTGTTGGCATTGTCTCCTCTGCAGAAGTCTCTTCCTGTCTTTCAGTATTTTCCGAATTCTCGGAATTCTCATTAGTTTCAGAATTCTCAGAATCATCATTGCTTTCAGCTTCTTCAGACTCTTTTTCAGACTCTTCCTTTACCTCTTCATCTGATTCCCCTGCATCTTCAGAATCTTCGTTCTCTGATTCTTCATCAGCACTTTCGTCATCAGACTCTTCTGCACCCGTTTCTTCGACAGACTCTTCTGCTGCATTTACATTATATACAGCATTGGTCGTGATAGACGTGAATGTGATCACGGATGACAAAAGAATACTCAAGATACGTATCCTGCGTTTCATACTTCCACTTCCTCCATAATCAACCGGTATTTTTCCATCCGGCTTTAGTACAGATTGAATAAATTCAACTCTGCTGCTTTAAGATTTAGATTTTGAAAATTTGTAATTCATAATATTTTCACAAACTTTTCAAATTTTTTTCAAAGCCTTGTATACTGTATCATGAATAATGTATAATTTCAAGTGCATATTGACTTTTTTATAATATTTTTTACTTAAGTAAAAAAATATCCCTATTGTCAGCTAGACAATAGGGATATTTACTATTTAAATCAACAATTAAAATTCAACACTAAGTTCAAGTGTTCTCTCTTTATTCATTTTCTTACATGCTTCTACGAATGCATCAAGCGGAACACCCTGTACCTGCTGATTGCTTCCTCTTACGTTTACAGAAACGATATTCTCTGATGCTTCTTTATCACCAAGGACGAGGATATAAGGATCCTTAAGAGTCTTAAACTTCTTGATCTTGGTCTTCATGTTGTTCTCTGAATAGTCAGCTTCGACACGGATACCTGCCTCGCTAAGCTTTTCAGCAACCTTCTTTGCATATTCATTGTGCTCAGGTCTGATAGGAACGATACCTACCTGATAAGGGCTGAGCCAGAAAGGATATGCACCCTTGAAGTGCTCTGTGATGATACCGATGAAACGCTCAAATGAACCAAAAATAGCTCTGTGGATAACTACCGGCTCCTTGATGCTTCCGTCGCTGTCGCTGTAGGAAAGCTCAAAGTTATGAGGAAGCTGGAAGTCAAGCTGAACAGTACCACACTGCCACTCACGTCCAAGAGCATCCTTTATCTGAAGGTCGATCTTAGGACCATAGAATGCACCATCACCTTCATTTACTTCATATTTGCCTTCACCGTATTTCTCATCAAGGATTTCCTTTAAGGAAGCCTCTGCACGATTCCAGACATTGATATCACCCATGAAATCATCAGGCCTTGTTGAGAACTCAGCACGATATGTAAGACCAAATGTGCTGTAGATCTCATCTGCAATACTGATAACATCCATGATCTCATCTTTGATCTGATCATTTGTTACGAATGTATGGTCATCATCCTGTCTGAACTCCTGAACTCTGAAAAGTCCATTTGTTGCACCGGATTTCTCCTTACGATGAAGAACATCCATCTCACTGTAACGAATAGGAAGATCTTTGTATGAACGTGTCTGTCTCTTGAATGTAAGCATTGCATTCGGGCAGTTCATAGGCTTTGCAGCCATTGTATCTTCAGCTTCGATAGAAAACTCAGCTTCGATCTGGTTAAATGCTGAATCCTCGTCAAGCTTGATTGTATCTGTAGCCTTGGTTCCCTTGGTAACACCCGGAATAAGGAACATATTATTTACATAGTGAGCCCAGTGACCACTTACGAGCCAGAGCTTTTTATTATTGATAAGAGGTGCGGAAATCTCTGTATATCCGTGCTTATCCTGAATCTCACGTGAGAATTTCATAAGCTCAAGATACATTCTCCATCCTCTTGGAAGCCAGTAAGCCATTCCCGGAGCTGTATCCTGGAACATAAAGAGTTCCATATCTTTTCCGATCTTTACGTGATTTCTCTCCTGTGCTTCCTTTACCCATGCAAGGTGAGCCTTAAGCTCATCCTTTGAAGGAAATGCATAGAGATAAATTCTCTGCATCTGGTCGCGCTTCTCATCACCTCTCCAGTATGCACCTGATACAGCCTTTACCTTATAAGCTGCATTCATGAGCTCCTGTGAGTTTTCTACATGAGGTCCACGGCAAAGATCTACGTAATCATCACCTGTGTAGTATACTGTAATGATCTCATCTTCAGGAAGGTCTTCGATAAGTTCCTTCTTGAATTTCTGATCAGCAAAGATTTCGAGTGCTTCTGTCTTTGAAACTTCTTTTCTGGTCCATGTTTCTCTTCTCTTAATGATTTCACGCATTTTGTCTTCAATTGTCTTGAAATCATCGTCCGAAACAGAACGAGGAAGTGTGAAATCATAATAGCAGCCATCATCGATCTGCGGTCCGATAGCATACTGTACGTTTTCTTTTCCAAAAATTTCAATTACCGCCTTGGCAAGTATATGTGCCAGTGAATGGCGGTAGAGCCCAAGATATTCTTCTTTCTCCATAACTATCCTTTCAGGTTGCATTTATTGATTACGCGTTTCTTCCGCAGCAGTGCTTATATTTCTTACCGCTTCCGCAAGGGCAGGGATCGTTTCTTCCAACTTTTTTCTCTGCGCGTACGAAAGTCTGAGAGCGCTTCTGCTCTTTATAATACTGATCCTTCTCTTCTTCTGTGAAGATTGAATTCCACTCTTCAAGGCCATAGAGCCAGTCAGCCTTAGCTGCAACCATGTTCTTGTAAAGCTTAACCTTATCGAATCCGAGAGAAACCTGAGTATCCTCTTCCATGTTCTCTATATCATTCTCAACCTTTAAGGACTCCTGAATTCCATCAAGAAATCCTGTCATGGTCATGATATCAACACCATATTTATCAGCCAGTTCTTTAACTGTGCCCTTTACCTCTTCATCAGGATTTTTAAGAAGAATAGCGTAAATATCACGCTCCTTCATGAAGTAATCCTTCCAAAGTCTCTGTAAGTCTCCTTTGTTTGCTGTGGCTGAGTAAGCCATGTCTCTCCACTGATCAAGAAGTGCCATAAATAGTAAAACCTCCGTTTATAAATTATCTTAAACCTCTTTAATTAACCATGTTTTTTATCATCATAGAAAAGAAGCTTTTATCTGTTGCAAAAACAATACATGATATTATATAATAATCCTCACGAAAATAAAAGTGAAAATTTACTGATTTTCAAACTTAAAACTAAAATAACACAGTAAACTTTCATGCATGGCTTACGCCATGCGCCACCATGCCTATAAGTCCTACGCATGGCTCCGCACTACGTGCTTTCGCCATGCTACATGTATTCGTGTTCCGGGCTGTCGCCCTACACACTCATACATGTTGTCGTCTCTAAAGCATAAACGGATTTGCGTGTAAACACGCATCCGTTTATGCTTTGAGACTGGACTTATAGAGTAAATAAGCCATTTTATGTGAGGTAAATCAAATATGTTCAAACGCGTTGCCGCTCTTGTCGGCGTTATCTTTCTGGTATTGATCTACATTACCGCTCTTGTTGCAGCGATCATCGGAAGTGAATTTTCCGGCAAAATTCTGGCCGCAGCTCTAATAAGTACTATCATCGTACCGGTTATGATCCATCTCCTGCTTATGATGAAAAATGCACGTGAAGGCCGTTCAGTTTTAGACGAAACCTATCATTACAAAGAAAAAAGCGATAAATAAGATTTTTACATATAATTTCTGACAACAAGCTGCAGTGTGCGGGATCCGCGGAACTCATTTATATCGGGATTAAAGGTAACAGAAATCTTTTCATGTTCTTTTACATGTTTTTCAAAAGCA
>JAIKZC010000030.1 GCA_024682575.1 Lachnospiraceae bacterium
AAAAGGTCATAAATATTCATTGGTTATTAGTGGCATTGAATGTGGAAATGCTTCGCCGGGATTAAACTTTATAGTGTATGATGATGAACAAAAGATGATCATAGACAAAGTAAACTTTAATACGTCAGTTTCAGAATGTAATGCTTCAAGATATTGATGTGCATTTGAGTACAGTAGAGAAATTTCGTTGTCTTTTTTGGAAAACTTAATGCGGAAGGATGTAAAGGATTATCAGCTTAAGAAAACTGATAGTCCTTTTACTTTGTGCTGAAATTTTAAGCAGATTATAAATCTTACTTGGATGAAGATGTTGGACATGTGAAGAAGGGTGTCAAGAGGGCAAAGCCCTTTTGTCAGGTCCAGGGTGAAACCTTGGCCCAAGGAGATGTGTTGCTTTAGCGACACATTGTATTGGGTTATTATCTGTCACGCTAACGCTTAGACAGGGCGGCTTCGCCGAAAAGCAAAAACACAATTTTATAAAAACAGCTATGGCTGAGATTAAGGAATCGAGTAAAATCGGTTCCTTTTTTTGATGCAAATTTTCAAAGAGAGGAGATTTTATCATGAGAAAAGTAAGAGCAACAAGACACAACGGAAGAAAAGGAAAGGATGGAGTTTTCAAGGCCGGACAGTCTTATAGATATTATGCAGAAGATAATGTAATAAAGGTCAGGTCGGAAACATCCTTTTCTAAGGAAGTACGTCAATTAGCGTCAAAACTTGGCATTGAATACGTGAAAAACGTTTCTGTAGGCGGAAGATCCGCTCGTGGTTATAAAGGCTTATATGTTAATCGAACGATGAAAGATAACCCTTTCTTTGGCAGATAGGCGGAAAGGCAGATGTTTTAAGTTGAATTAATTATTTTTGAAAAATTTATATGGTTTTGTAACGAAGTTAAAGTACGTGCCTATGTGCCTGAAGTGAGTATTCATGAGGGTTCATAGTTTTTTTTGTGCCTATTTTTAATGCATTAAGTGTTAGATTGGTCATAAAAAATGATGAATAAAAAGTTTGAGTAGTGTGTTGTTTTCGACAATCATACTGCGGAAAGGATAATTATGAATAAGGTAAATTTGTATATGGAGTATCAGGAAAAACCGCAAGCTGTTCTATCGATTGTTCCGTTAGCGTATCAGGCTCTTTTGGCATTGCAAGATAAAATTAACCAGGCTAATGCAATAAATGTAAATGCTAATGTTACGAAGAATGCAGAAAGCAATATTCCTTTATGGAAAAGATATTCTCTAAGTGTGTCTGAAGCTGCAAAGTATTTTGGAATAGGTGAAGGAAGGATTTATCAAATTATAGCTGAGCATCCAGGTGCAGATTTTATTTTGGAAATTGGAAGTCATGTGAAAATTAAAAGAGTATTATTTGAAAGATATCTTGATTCAGCAACTTGTGTGTAATGAAAGAATTTAGATTGCAATAGAAATATATCTTCTGTAGTAAAATTGCAAAAATATCAATTAAAACGTGTGCGTAGGATTGTCCTGTGATAAAATTTAATTATCGGGGACAGTCCTTTTTTCTTAAAGGAGTGTCTAATATGTCAAGTAAAAGAAAGGATAATAAAGGCCGTGTATTACACAACGGCGAGTATCAACAGCCCAATGGTCGCTATCGGTATAAGTATTATGATGGTACCGGAAAAGACAGATATTTATACAGTTGGAGATTAGACAGAAATGATCGTACACCGGAAGGTAAAAAGGATGGATTATCCCTAAGGGAACAAGAACGAGAACTACAGGTTAATCAATTTAACCATGTGGCACTTGATGGAGGCAATCTCACGGTTTTAGAGTTGGTAAAGCGCTATACTGCGACCAAGATTGGAGTCAGAGAATCTACAAGAGCAGGATATCAGACCACTATCAATTTTCTGGAAAAAGATCCCTTTGGGCAGAGGCGAATCGACACTGTTAAAATATCGGATGCCAAGCTTTGGCTTATAACATTGCAGCAAAGACAAGGTAAGGGGTATAGCACGCTTCACACGATAAGAGGTATATTAAGACCAGCATTTAAATTGGCTTATGATGATGATTTAATCAGACGTAATCCATTTGATTTTGAACTTGCAACAGTGGTTGTAAATGATAGTGTGACAAGAGAGGCGATTTCCAGAGATGAAGAACGTAAATATCTGGAGTTTGTTAAGCAGGATAGGCATTTTAGCAGATATTATGAAGGTATTTTTATTCTGTTTAACACTGGACTGCGAATCTCAGAATTTGTAGGACTTACAACAAGAAATATTGATTTTAAACATCATAAAATTATTGTAGATCATCAGCTGATCAGAACTTCCAAGATGCAATATATTGTCGAACCTCCAAAGACAGAAAGTGGTGTACGTGAAATACCAATGTCTGCAGATGTAGAACAGGCTTTTATGGCAATTATATCAAAAAGGCCAAAACCAAAGGTAGAGCCAATAGTTAATGGTTATTCCGGATTTCTATATCTCGATAAGAATAATATGCCTATGGTAGCACTTCATTGGGAAAAGTATTTCCAGCACATTCTTACTAAGTACAACAGGGCATATAA
>JAIKZC010000102.1 GCA_024682575.1 Lachnospiraceae bacterium
ATTCGCAGCATTCAAGTCAGAGAGCATGGCTCCTGTAGCATCAGATGTAGAAGGCTTTGACAAGTTCCTTGAAGCTTATCTCGAAGGACTTAAGGCAGAGAGAGCAGCAGTTGAGTCATTCTGATAAATAAAGAAAGTTAAGTATAATAAAAGGCTGTAGACAGACAATCATAAATTGTCTGTCTGCGGCCTTTTTCAATGTGTGTTTGCCCTATAACGCTATTTGTAATATAATTAGATGTTAATAGTTTTTGGTTTGTTTTATAAGGAAAATTAGGATTAAATGAACGAAAAAGTTTTTCAGGTATTAGAATTTGATAAGGTAAAGGCAAAGCTGATAAAGCATACAGCTTCCCCCGCAGGTAAGGAAAAAGCAGCGGGACTTGTGCCTTATGACAATATAAATGATATAGAGAGAGCACAGACTGAAACTGAGGATGCATGCAATCGCATATTTGCAAACGGTTCAGTAAGTTTTTCGGGAGTTAAAGAAGTCAGACATTCACTTTTTACTGCCGAAGCCGAAGGAATACTAACCACCAGAGAGCTTATGGATATCGCATCTCTTTTGGAGGTCACAGATTCCATAAAGCGCTATGGAGTTGGAGAATCTGATGAAACTCGTGTTAATGATTCACTGACTGATAATTTCAACTGCCTTGAACCCTTGAACGGAGTTGTAAGGGAAATAAGAAGATGCATCATAGAAGAGGATAAGATTGCTGATGATGCAAGTTCGGAGCTCAAGCGTATCAGAAAGGCCAAGAATATTGCGGCGGATAAGATACATTCAACACTGCTTTCCCTCATGAACGGATCACTTAAGTCTTACCTTATGGACAGCGTGATAACCCAGAGAAATTCACGTTTCTGTCTGCCGGTAAGGGCGGAGTATAAGTCACAGGTTCAGGGAATGGTTCATGACCAGTCCCAGACAGGATCCACACTTTTCATAGAGCCTCAGTCTGTGGTCAAACTTAATAATGATATAAGAGAGCTTGAGCTAGCTGAAAGAGAAGAAATTCAGCTTATCCTTAAAGGGCTTTCTTTTGAGTGCGGCAGCAATGCAGAAGTAATACGTGCGGATTACAGCATTTTATCGGAGCTCGATTTTATTTTTGCACGTGCTGAATTGGCATTGGAAATGAATGCGATAAGGCCTAAGTTTAATTCGTCGGAAATAATCAATCTGATAGGTGCCAGACACCCGCTCATAGATAAAAAGAAAGTCGTACCCATAGATATTCATCTTGGAGATGAATTTGATCTTCTTGTAGTAACCGGTCCTAATACAGGCGGTAAGACGGTATCGCTGAAAACGGTCGGACTTTTAGAGCTAATGGGGATGTCGGGATTGCATATTCCGGCGCTGGACCGATCAGAGCTTTCTTTCTTCAGGGAGATTTATGCCGATATAGGAGATGAGCAGTCGATAGAACAGAGTCTTTCAACTTTTTCATCCCATATGACAAATATCGTAAAGATACTTAAAAACGCGAATATCACGAGTCTTTGTCTTTTTGATGAGCTTTGTGCGGGAACTGATCCGACAGAAGGTGCAGCACTTGCAACGGCCATTCTTGCAAAGCTTCATTCCAGAAGCATTCGTACAATGGCAACAACTCACTACAGTGAATTGAAAGAGTATGCGCTTACAACTTCCTGGGTAGAAAATGCCTGCTGCGAATTTGACGTGGCTACGCTGAGTCCGACTTACAGGATACTTGTGGGTGTGCCCGGAAAAAGTAATGCTTTTGCGATTTCTAAAAAGCTCGGTCTTGCCGATAATATCATTGATGATGCAAAAGAGCGCATAAATGAAGAGGACAAGAAATTCGAGAAGCTTCTTGCAAATCTGGAGAAGAACAGAGTAGAGCTTGAGAAGAAAAAGAAAGAAATTTCTGATACAGAGAACGAGATAAAGAAGCTTCAGGAAGAACTGGACAGTGGAAGGCAGAAGCTGGAAAACTCTAAAGAAAAGATTCTTGCAAAGGCAAAGGAAGAAGCAAAGGCGATCCTTAGTGAGGCAAAGGCAACTGCAGATTCTACAATTAAGAACATGCAGAAGTATGCCTCCAGCGATGCTGTTAAGGCAGCTGAGAGAGACAGGGAACGTGTAAGAAATGCCCTTTCAAAAAATACCTCTAAATCCGGAGGGCTTAAGAGTAATAATTCAAATGCCGGGATCGATCCCAAAAAGATAATGATGGGTGATGAGGTAATGATAGTGTCTCTGGGACTTAACGGAACGGTAAGTTCACTGCCGGATTCAAAAGGGAATTTATTCGTTCAATGTGGTATTATTAAATATAAGGCAAATGCCTCAGACCTGACTTATGATAAGCCTTCGGTAAAAAAGAAAGAAGAAAAGAAAAAGGCAAGATCAGGACAGAAATCACTTTCGCATGCTATGACCATCAGTACAGAATGTATGCTGCTCGGAATGACGGCCTACGATGCGGAACAGACACTGTCACAGTATCTTGATGAGGCATATCTTTCACATCTCGAACAGGTAAGGATAGTGCACGGAAAAGGTTCCGGAGTCCTTAGAGATGTGGTAAGGGAATTCTTAAAGAGATGTAAATATGTAGAGAGCTTCAGAGCCGGTGAATTTGGAGAGGGTGATGCCGGTGTTACGATAGCTGTTTTCAAAAAACATAAGGGGTGAAAAAATGGTGGAAAAACAGAAAGTGCTTATTGTTGATGATGACAACAACATTGCAGAGCTTATTGCGCTTTATTTCACGAAGGAGTGCTTTGATACCAAAATCGTGAATGATGGTGAAAGTGCAGTTAAGGAGAATGATATATTCAGACCGAATCTGATCCTTCTTGACCTCATGCTTCCGGGAATGGATGGATATCAGGTATGCAGAGAGATCAGACAGAAATCACAGGTTCCGATAATCATGCTTTCGGCAAAGGGTGAGGTTTTTGACAAGGTACTCGGACTTGAGCTCGGCGCAGATGATTATATGGAAAAGCCTTTTGATTCAAAGGAGCTCGTGGCAAGAGCCAAGGCTGTCCTCAGAAGAGCAACTCCTCAGAAGGTTGAGGAACCGAAGAGCCAGGTGAAAAAGGTGGAATATCCGGACCTTACTGTAAATCAGACAAATTATTCGGTAGTTTATTATGGAAAGAGCGTGGATATGCCGCCGAAGGAATTAGAGTTATTGTATTTCCTTGCTTCTTCGCCAAATCAGGTATTTACACGTGAACAGCTCTTAGATCATATCTGGGGTTATGAATATATCGGAGATACAAGAACAGTGGATGTTCATATCAAACGTCTTAGAGAAAAGATAAAAGATCATAAGTCGTGGAAAATATCTACAGTATGGGGAATAGGATATAAGTTTGAAACTATGCTTTGATCGATTGGGGAAGTTATTATGGTTAAAGCATATTTAACAGGAGAAGCAGATGGACGATAAAGATTCCGGATTTCAGTTTATCACTGAAAAAATAAAGGAAAGACCTTTCGATAAAAAAGGCTTTTTGCTGTATTGTATCCGACTTTTGGGGTCAGCAGTTATTTTTGGTCTGGTGGCTGCGCTGGTATTTAATGCTTTTATAAAAAAGAGCGGTCCGGGAAATCAGACAATACCTGTAAATATAACATCGAAAGATGAAAATAAAGAAAATAAAGAAAAAGTCTCGGATAATGCTGTATCTGATAATACGGGTGAAAACAGTGTGAGTGGGTCAGAGGCCGAGCCGACTCAGATAATAAACAATATTACCGAGATGGTATCACTTACAACGGATGACTATAAGCAGTTATATGCAACTTTGTCGGATGCGGCAGAGGAAGTATCCAAGTCGATCGTTACAGTAACAGGTGTTGCGTCAGATACGGACTGGTTTGAAACCACTTATGAAGATAAGAGCTCGGGCGCTGGAGTGATCGTTGCAAATAACGGACGGGAGCTTCTGGTTCTGGTTAATTCAGAGACAACAGCGGATGCAGACAGGATCACGGTAACATTTTCAGATGGAACGATGGCTGATGCGACAGTCAAAAGGGTGGATGAAAACACCAATTTTGAAATAATTGCAATTGCCATGGAGGATATTTCTGATGAAACAATGGATGTGATCAGCGAGGCTACACTTGGAAGTTCAAGGGGATCAAACCTTACTGAGACGCCTGTTATGGCAGTTGGACGGCCTTATGGCTCGAGCGGATCGGTTGCATTTGGTCTTATCACTGACAACAGCAGAAGCGAAACGATGACAGACAGAAATATGACCATCATTTCAACGGATATTTACGGAAGCTCTGAAGCCAGCGGCGCAATCTTTAATTATGAAGGTGAAGTCCTTGGTATCATTGCACCTGATACAGGGGCTAAGGATATTGAAAACCTTATATCCGGATATGCGATCTCCGACTTGAAAGAGGTAATAGAAAGTCTTTCAAATGACAGAAGTACAGCGTGTCTGGGAATCCGCGGAAATGATGTGACGGAAGCTGCACATGAAGAAATGGGGCTTCCGTACGGTGCATACGTTACAAAAGTTGTTATAGATTCTCCCGCAATGACTGCCGGAATTCAGAGCGGTGATGTTATAACTAAGGTAGGAACAAGAGAAATATCAAGCTACAGTGACTATGAAAAGGCAATAATGGAGGCACAGCCCGGAGATGATGCGGTAATAACTGCAGAAAGATATGCCAAGGGCGATTACACAGAAATGACTTTTGACGTCACATATGTTAAGCTTGATGATGCCCTTGCGGCAGAATAAATATTTGGCATGAAAAGCCATAGAGTTAATTAGACAGGAGATTTTAATGAAGTATATCAGTGACTTAAAAGAGGGCGACAACCTTTCAGACATCTATCTTTGCAAATTTTGTCAGCAGGCAGTTACAAGGAACGGAAAACCGTATCTCAATATAATACTGCAGGACAGGACAGGAACTCTTGATGCAAAGGTCTGGGAGCCGAATTCGCAGGGAATCTCTGATTTCGATGCACTTGACTATATTGAGGTAGTAGGAGAAGTATCGAGATATCAGGGTGCGCTGCAGGCCTCTTTGAAGCGCGTCAGGAAGGCAGCGGAAAATGAATATGTAACATCCGACTATCTTCCTGTAAGTAAGTTTGATAATGAAGCTATGTATAAAACTGTTATGGATGTTATAGATACAGTTAAGAATGAGTATCTTAATAAGCTTCTTAAAAAGGTATTCGTCGAAGACGAAAAGCTCAGCAAAAACTTCAGAAGAAGTTCAGCGGCAAAGAGCATCCATCATGGATTTGTCGGAGGACTGATGCAGCATACACTTGCTGTTACGAGACTTTGCAAGTTCTATACAAAGGCATATCCGGTACTTAACCATGACCTTTTGATAACATCAGCACTTCTTCATGATATAGGAAAAACCTCCGAGCTTTCAGATTTTCCGCAGAATGACTACACTGATGATGGTCAGCTTTTAGGTCATATTGTGATCGGAGCACAGATAATCCATGATAAGGCGCGTGAGATAGACGGTTTCCCGGAGAAGCTTTTAAGGGAGCTTACACACTGCATACTGGCACATCATGGAGAGCTCGAATTTGGTTCACCGAAGAAGCCTGCATTAATGGAGGCAATGGCTTTGAATCTGGCAGATAATACGGATGCCAAGCTTGAAACATTTACAGAGATCCTTGAAAATGCCAAACCTGAAAACGCTGAGGGATGGCTTGGTTTTAATAAGTTGATGGCAAGTAATTTAAGGAAGGCCGGAGAATGGAATTAAAGAAAAACGACGAAGTCAGTTTAGAAATCATCGACCTTACAAATACAGGAGAGGGAATCGGCAAAATTGACGGATTCCCTCTTTTTGTTAAGGACTGTGTTCCTGGAGACAGGATCAGGGCAAAGGTCATGAAGGTAAAGAAAAATTATGGATTTGCAAGGCTTATGGAAGTAGAAGAGCCATCTGCAGACCGCGTCAAGCCTGAATGCCCTGTGGCAAGACCCTGCGGTGGATGCCAGCTCCAGGCTATGAGCTATGAGGCAGAGCTTAGATACAAGACAAAAAAAGTACATGACTGCCTTTTAAGAATTGGCGGAATCCCGGAAAAGATCTTAAAAAATGCAGAAGAGCCTATCATTTCAATGGAAAAGCCCTGGCGCTACAGAAATAAGGCACAGTATCCGATTGGACTTGATAAGGATGGAAACGTTATTGCAGGTTTTTATGCAGGACATACGCATTCGATCATCAGCTCAGATGACTGCCTTTTAACGCCTCCGGAATTTCAGGTGATATTAAATACAGTTCTAGAGTTCATAAGGGATTTTAAGATAAAAGTCTACAATGAAGAAAGTGGAAAAGGATTGGTACGGCACCTCCTCATAAAAAAAGGATTTGAAAGCGGGGAGCTCATGGCATGCCTTGTAGTTACGTCAGAAAAGCTTCCACATAAAGAAGAACTTGTAGAGAGGCTTAGGGGAATTCCCGGAATGAAGACGGTATGCCTCAATATAAATCCGGATAAGACCAATATAATATTGGGAAAGAAAATAGAGGTTCTTTATGGTGACGGCTATATCGTCGATATGATGGATGGCTTAAAATTCAGGATTTCGCCGCTGTCATTTTATCAGGTAAATCAGGTTCAGGCTGTAAAGCTTTATAAAAAAGCATTAGAATACGCAGATCTTAACGGTGATGAAGAAGTCTGGGATGTATGCTGCGGAATCGGAACAATAAGTCTTTTCCTCAGTCGAAAAGCAGGAAAAGTCCATGGCCTCGAAATCGTGCTGGAAGCCATAGAAGACGCTAAGGTAAATGCCGAACTAAACGGTATAAGAAATGTTGATTTCGTGGCGGCAGCGGCCGAAGACTATATGCCCTCCCACAAAGAGATAAGGGCAGATGTCGTAGTAGTAGACCCTCCGAGGGCAGGACTCGATCCCTCCGTATTAGAAACAATAGTCGGCATGAGTCCCGAAAAAGTGGTTTACGTATCCTGCGATCCCGCAACCCTTGCCCGCGACCTGAAAATCCTCCTTGCTGCCGGCTACAAACTAAAAAAATACGCCGCCTGCGACCAGTTCAGCCGAACCGGGCATGTTGAGGCAGTTGTGTTACTTGCAAAGAGCGAAGCTCAAAGCAAGTAACTATAACTGCCCATGCGATAGCTGTCCAAGAAAAAGCGATTATCTTAAAATATATATGAACGTATAAAAGGCTGCCATCCGGCAGCCTTTTACAATCCTCTCGCTTATTTAATAGTAAACCTGTCTAAATTGTTATTTATGGTGT
>JAIKZC010000116.1 GCA_024682575.1 Lachnospiraceae bacterium
GAAGAACTTACGAATCTTAAGAGATAATCTCTCTATTCAGGCCCCGCGGCAGACAGGACAGTACCTCTGCCACGGGGCATTTCATTTTTTTAAATGCAAGAGCGTTTTTTATTATCTATCAGTTAAGAAAAAAACTTTGTATACCGATAATAAAATCAGATATATCATGAAAACGGAAATTATCTATATAATTTCTGAAAAAATAGGGGGCTTCCAATACAATTCCCAATCAATCTTGCATAACTTGTGAAACATTACCAAAAAAAATACCTTTTCGGATGCACTTTTTTCGACACACGCATCATAAAGGGATTAATTTATGATATAATTTCATCATTATGATAGAGTTAACAAGATTAGACGAATCAAAAATATGGGTAAATGAGTTGATGTTTCTCACTATGGAGGAAACCCCTGATACTGTCATCACCTTTAATACGGGGCAGAAACTGATAGTAAAAGAAACTTGTGAGGAAATTGACTGTAAAATAAGGCGTTAAAAGTAACTTTAGGGTGAGAAGGTTGCAAGCCGGACGGTAGAGCAGGCTGATACTTAAGAGGGGGACGTATATGGATATAGCGTCATTGATAGGACTTCTGGCATGTCTGGGACTTATGATATTCGGTATAACGGGTGGAACAAATTTTGGGGCTATGGCGAGCTTCATTGATATGCCCTCCGTATTTATCACATTTGGAGGAGCGTTTGGAGCTACACTTGCAATGAATACAATGGAAACATTCGTAGCCGGTGTTACAACATTTCCATTGATATTAAAGCCCTCAGCTACAAATATGCCGGAGACTATCACTCAGATAATGAATCTTGCAAATGTAGCCAGAAAAGAAGGACTTCTTTCCTTGGAAGAAGCAGCCGGAAATATAGAAGACAAGTTCCTTAAAAAAGGAATAATGCTGGTAGTAGACGGTACAGATCCTGAACTTGTCAGAGCGATCATGGAGACTGAAATGGATGCCATAGCAGGGAGACATAAAGCAGGAAAAACTTTCTGGGAAAGTCTCGGAGCCATGGGTCCTGCATGGGGAATGATCGGTACCCTTATCGGACTGGTTAACATGCTGAAAAACCTTTCGGATTCAGCGGCAATCGGACCGGCTATGGCGGTTGCTCTCCTGACAACATTCTATGGTTCGCTCCTTTCAAACTGGATATGTACACCTGTTGCGAATAAGCTTGGCGCGAAAGATGCTGAGGAAATGATGGTAAAGGGTATACAGGTAGAAGGACTTCTTTCCATACAGGCAGGAGAAAATCCCCGAGTTATCGAGGAAAAACTCAAGTCCTACCTGTCACCTAAGATTGCTGCCGGATTCAGTACTGAAGACGGCGGAGGAGAAGGAGGAGCTGGCTAATGGCGAAGAAAAAAGAAGAAGCCCCGCCACCGGGGTCGCCGGCATGGATGGCCACGTTCAGTGACCTGATGAACCTGCTGCTCTGCTTCTTCGTTCTTCTTTTCTCAATGTCAAGCGTTGATGCCGCAAAATATGAGGAAGTGGTCAATTCCTTCGCGGAAACCTTCAGCGTATTTGAAAAAGGAGGGTCGTCCATAGGGGACGGAGTTATGGTAAGCAATGGAGTGAGCCAGTTATCGGAACTTTCACAGTATTCTACAACGATGGGACACTCAGAAGAGGGAGATGCAGAAAACACTGATAACGAGGAAGATGCCGGTGCAGAAGATGCAAAGGAAAAACTCGAAGAACAACAGCTGGAGGCTTCCGAGAAGTTAGCGGAAGAAATAGAAGAAGCTTTGTCAGAGAGCGAATACGGTAAGGAAATTGATGTGAATTTCACTTCACAATATGTGCTTTTGACCATGAATGGTGCGTTGTTATTTGATTCCGGAAGTGCTACAATAAAAGAAGAATCAGAGCCTTTAGTGAAGCAGGTAGGGCAGATACTTGAACGCTATGCGGCTAATGTAGTAGAGATCGAAGGACATACAGACAATGTCCCGATACACAATTCTAATTTTGCAGATAATGATGAACTTTCAGATGAGAGAGCACTTAACATTTTCCGTTACCTGAAAGAAACGGCATTGCTGGATCCTTCAATGATCAAGCATTCCGGACGGGGTGAATATGTTCCGGTAGCCGATAATTCGACACCTGAGGGAAGGGCCAAAAACAGGAGAGTCGAAGTTAAGATTTACAATGAACTTTCAGATGCGGCCAGTTGAGCAGCGATTTATGAAGCGGGGAAAAAGGGGATATGAGAAAAAATCTTATCGCAATAATCATTTTGGCACTTCTAGTAGTGAATACCGCTATGACCGGTATCCTGATGTTTAGTATGATTCAGACGAACAATAAGGTAATAACACTTGTAGGAGATATTTCGAGTGCTATTCAGCTTGATCTTGGAATAGCAGGAAGCGGCAATGTAGAGACTGCAGTCGGAAACGTTGCAATGTCCGATATCTCGGCATACAATCTTACAGATACTCTTACCATTAAGCTTGCATCGGATCCTGAATCAGAGGATAACAAAGATCATTACGCAGTAGTCGGAGTTACGCTTTCCCTTGATACAACAAACGAGGACTATGCAACATACTCGGAAACAATGGCAACAAATGAAGGACTTATAAAAGATGAGATAAACAAGGTCATCGGATCCTATACATATGCACAGATCCAGTCAATGACGACAGGAGACCTGCAGGATCAGATACTTGAGGAACTTCAGGAGATGTATAATTCACAGTTCATCATCGGTGTATCATTTAGCAGCTGGATTATTCAGTAAGGGAAGACATAAGGAGACTAGCGTATGGGTGAAGTACTGTCTCAAAGCGAGATAGACAATCTGCTGGCAGCGCTCAGTACAGGAGAGCTAGATGCCGATGAAATGAAGGGGACATCCGAAAAACCGGTCAAGGAATACGATTTCGCCCGTCCCGCAAAATTTTCAAAGGAACATCTCCGTACGATGGAAATTATTTTCGAACATTACGGACGATTGCTGTCAACGAATCTGCCGGTTTATCTAAGAATGAACGTGCAGGTGTCAGTTATAAACTCGGAAGCACTGACGTTTTCGGAATTTTCAAATTCGCTTCCAAACCCGGTAATACTGGGAATAGCGAATTTTCATCCGCTAAACGGAAACATAATGATAGAAGTTGCGTCGAACCTGGGCTTCGCATTTATAGACCGAATGCTCGGAGGACAGGGTGATACCCTTGAAAAGAGCCGGGAATTCTCAGAAATAGAGCTATCGATTCTCGAGAAATTTTTGGTCATATGCACGAGGCTGATGAGGGAGCCATGGAAGAACGTGGTGGAACTTGATCCGATGCTGGAGAGGGTAGAGACAAATCCTCAGTTCGCACAGATCATCGCACCAACAGAAATGATCTCAATCGTTACATTGAACATCAAGATTGGTGAGGTAGAAGGTCTTATGAATGTTTGTCTTCCATTCTTTACATTGGAAGATATCATGGACAAGCTGAATACAAAGTTCTGGTTCTCAACAATGCAGAATAATGTGGATCAGGATTATCATGAACAGATAGAAGATATGATAAATCATGTGGAGATGCCCGTGAGGGCAGTACTCGGATCCAGTTCCATAAGTCTTCAGGACTTTGTAAATTTGCAGGTAGGAGATATTATCCGACTAAACACCGGGGTCGCAGAAGAACTTGATGTGTATGTCGGGAATATAAAAAAATTCACCGCATTGCCGGGCGCTGTCAAGAAAGATTACGCCGTCCGAATAACATCGGTAATTAGAGAGGAGGAGTAAGCGCATGGATGGAATGTTATCTCAAGACGAGATAAATTCACTCCTTAACGGTATGGGTACCGATGGCGGCGGAGCAGATGCAGACGCCGGCTCGGCTGAAGGGGGAGCTGCCGAAGACGCTGCTTCATCGAATGGTGTCGATGAAAGCCTTCTTACAGAAGAAGAAAAGGATGCGCTGGGAGAAGTAGCCAATATAAGTATGGGCTCTTCAGCGACAACACTTTTTTCACTGGTAAATCAGAAGGTAAATATCACAACACCTAGAGTTTCGCTTCAGACATGGAATACACTTGCATCAGGATTTGAAAGGCCTTGCGTATTCGTCCAGATTCAGTATAAGGTTGGACTTGACGGAACGGACATCATGGTTTTGAAGGAGTCCGATGTTAAGGTTATCACAGACCTGATGATGGGTGGTGATGGAACAAATACCGAGGGGGAACTCGGAGAACTGCACCTGAGTGCGATTTCCGAGGCAATGAACCAGATGATGGGCGCAGCAGCCACTTCACTTTCCACAATGCTTGGAAAGATGGTTGATATAAGCCCGCCGGAGGCATCACTGATAGACCTTACTGATTTCGGTGATCCGGCAGATATAGCAGATTTCCTTACAGGGACATTTGCGGTAGTTACATTCTCAATGCAGATAGGTGAGAACCTTGTCGATTCGACTATCATGCAGCTTTATCCTATTGATTTCGCAAAGGAGCTGCAGACTCTGTTCGTTACACCGGAAGCATCAGAGGATCAGTCACAGCCACCGGAGATGCCGGAAGCAGCACCTGCTGCAGCAGCGGCACCACCACCGGCAGCAGCAGCGCCGCCGCCAATGATGGACGCAGCAGCGCAGATGGGAGCACCGCAGCCAATGCCCCAGATGGGATATGCTCCTCCACCGGGATATGGAATGCCGATGGGATATGGAATGCCGAATGTAAATGTACAGCCGGCAAGTTTCCAGAATTTCTCCACGGACATCAATCCCATGCAGCCGCAGGAGAATATAAATCTCATCAAGGATGTGCCGCTTGAGGTCACGGTGGAACTCGGGCGAACGCATAAGACTATAAATGAAATACTAGATTTTTCACCGGGAACGATTATAGAGCTCGAGAAAATCGCGGGCGAGCCCATAGACGTACTTGTAAATGGAAAACATGTAGCTAAGGGTGAGGTTGTTGTAATCGAAGAAAGCTTTGGCGTAAGGGTTACAGAAATCATAAAGTAAAAGATAGGAGACAAGGACAATGGCAAAGAACATTTTAATTTGTGATGATGCAGCTTTCATGCGAATGATGATCAAGGACATTCTTACAAAGAATGGATATAATGTTGCAGGCGAGGCTGAAAACGGCGCTAAAGCGGTCGAAAAATACGCAGAGCTTAAGCCTGATCTCGTTCTCATGGATATAACAATGCCTGAGATGGATGGAATTCAGGCTCTTAAGAAGATCAAAGCTTCCGATCCTTCAGCAATGGTCATCATGTGTTCTGCAATGGGTCAGCAGGCGATGGTTATTGAGGCTATTCAGGCCGGAGCAAAGGACTTTATTGTTAAACCCTTCCAGGCGGAGCGTGTTTTAGAGGCCGTTAAGAAGGTAGTCGGTTGATATGGCATACTGTCTGCTGACAGGATGGGGAGACATTGGGCGCCTCTTTACTGTAATTGTAATATTTGCGCTTGTACTTGGGATAACCTATTTAACGACACGATTTGCCGCTGGATTTGCAAAACAGCGGCAATGGTGCCGCAACATTGAGATAATAGAGACTTTCCCGATCTCGCAGGGTAAATATATACAGATAGTAAGATGTGCTGATAAATATCTCGCCATAGCTGTCAGCAAGGACAATGTCACATTGCTGACAGAGCTTGAGGAGGAAAGCCTCGAGCTTGGCGATATTTCGCAAAATTCAAAAATACCTGAGTTTAAGGATATTATGGATCAGGCAAGAAAAGTTCTTAAAAAAGGCGGCAGCGGGAATGAAAAATAATTCGAGCAGCATTTTTAAAAGCTTCCTTATGCGCCTGGTCTTTATTTATACCATCATCATTCTTCTCTTAATACCGCAAAAGGTATTGGCTTCGGAAGAATTATCTGCTGTTCATGATGCAGCGGATACAAGTTCCGTTACAGGGGAGAGAAGTCAGAAATACGATGGTCTCGGACTGGACGATGATGACTATAATTCAAGGACGGTCATCAGGGAGCCGGGTACTTCGGATTCAACAGAGGATCTGCGGGAACTCAATGTAGGCAATAACCTCAATATCACTTATCGTGATGGAGCAGGGAACATGTCAGGGTCGTTGAGAATACTCCTTACCCTCACATTGATAGCCATCGCGCCGATGCTGATAATAATGCTTACCTCATTTACGAGGATTCTCGTGGTAATGCATTTTACAAGAGCGGCGATCGGCACGCAGACAGCACCTCCGAACCAGGTACTCGTAGGATTGACATTGTTTCTTACCTTTTTCATCATGCAGCCGACGATACAGCAGATAAATACAGAAGCGGTAAAGCCTTTCGAAGCAGGGGAGATAAGTCAGGAAGAATTCTTCGAAACAGCGATGGATCCGCTCCGTACTTTTATGTATGGTCAGACGCAGAAAAAGGATGTTAAATTATTTATGGACATAGCAAAACTCGGAACAGTAGACAGTATAGAGGATATACCGAATTACGTACTGATTCCGGCATTTGTTATATCTGAACTCAGAACGGCTTTTATAATCGGATTTCTGATATATATTCCATTCATTGTCATAGACATGGTGGTGGCGTCAACGCTCATGAGTATGGGTATGATGATGCTTCCACCAACAACAGTATCAATGCCTTTCAAAATATTGCTTTTTGTACTGGCAGACGGATGGAGCCTTGTTATCGGATCTCTGGTAAAAACGTTCTATTAGAAGCGAAGAGGTATTTAAGGGGCATAGGGGGAAGTAAATGGAAGTTGGAACAGTCACCGATATAATGCAGGAAGCTCTTTATACCATAATCACCACGGCAGCGCCGCTCTTAGGCATTTCGCTCTGTGTAGGACTTGCAGTTTCTATATTTCAGACTGTAACATCTGTGCAGGAACAGACGCTGACCTTTGTACCGAAGGTAATTTCCATATTTTTAGGGATGATGCTTTTCGGACACTGGATGATAACACGGATGGTAGATTATATGATAAAGCTCTGGTCAGACTTTTCAGTTTATATCAGATAGCTTCATAAAAAATAAAGAGCGGAGGTGAAGATACTTGATTGATTATTCATTTCCGATCAAGGATCTGGAGTATTTTCTCCTGGTATTCATGAGAGTATCGTGTTTTGTATATGCAGCTCCGTTTTTTGGAACGACAAATGTTCCGCGCAGAGTGAAAGCAGGACTTGCTTTTTTTCTTGCATTGCTGATCTTTCATTTTGTTCTTCCCCGGGAAGACCTCGTTTATAACACAGTGCTTGGATATGGACTGCTGGTTATAGAGGAAGCGAGCTGTGGACTGCTGATAGGTTTTATGACTAATATCTGCATGCAGATAGTGCTTTTCACAGGTGCTCTTACGGATATGGACATTGGACTTTCAATGGTAAGTCTTTTTGATCCGGTATCAAGGACACAGACAGGTTTCACGGGAACATTTTATCAATACGCCATATTGCTTATATTATTGGCTTCGAATTTTCATCACTACATACTAAAGGCGTTTGTTGCATCCTATGAAAAAATACCTGTCGGACATGTGATCTTTGACGGAGAAAGATTATATGCACTGGTATTAAAATTTTTAAGAGATGCATTTCTTATAGGTTTTGAGATATTTCTTCCCGTTTTCGGGGCGATGCTCGTAATGAACGTAGTTCTGGGAATAATGGCAAAGGTTTCACCGCAGATGAATATGTTTGCAGTCGGAATACAGCTAAAGATTCTTTTTGGACTTGCGGTTATGTATATCTCAATCACATTGCTTCCGGGAATAGCAGATTATATTTTCGGAGAGATAAAGGAAATAATGACAGTTACAGTCGATGTGATATCTCATTAAACGGGGGAATTATATGGGGGGAGAAGAGAGCATCAGGCTGTTGAAACTTGATCTTCAGTTCTTTGGAAAAGATGGTCCCGGCGGTGAGAAAACCGAGGAACCTACATCGAAAAAGCTTAATGATGCCAGAAAAGAAGGTCAGGTAGCAAAAAGCCGTGAGTTATATAACGCGATATCGTTAATGGCTGCATTTATCGTATTCAGAGTTTTTGGATTTGGAATGGGTGAGCAGTTTGTAAATATTTTCAGATGGGTATATGGCAGGATAGGCAGTTTCCAGGGTATTTATGCAAATGAGATACAGATAGGCAGCTTTACATCACTATTGAATACCATCATTCTTAAAATGCTGACTTTACTGCTTCCGATGCTGATAATAGGCTTTGTGATAGCTTTTCTATGTGATGCGCTTCAGATAAAATGGCAGGTCACGGGAAAACCACTTCAGCCAAAGTTCAGCAAGCTCAGCCCTATAAATGGAGTGAAGAGACTTTTTTCAAAAGAAAAACTGATCGAGCTTTTGAAGTCAATAGCAAAGATCACAATAATTTCTTTTGTGGCATGGAATACATTAAAAAATAAGGGCGGAATTCTTTTTCTGCTTTATGATTATGAAATTAACGGAGCAGTATCACTCGTAGTTGATGTCGTTTTAGATGTCGGACTCAGGATATCAGCCGTTTACCTGATCCTTGGAATTGCAGATCTGGTATATCAGAAACGTAAATTCCATAACGATATGATGATGACCAAGCAGGAAGTCAAAGATGAATATAAAAACATGGAGGGAGATCCTCAGGTAAAAAGCAAACAGAAACAGAGGATGATGGAAGCCTCGAGGCGCAGAATGATGAATGCTGTACCTCAGGCAGATGTAGTAATCACAAACCCGACGCATTTTGCTGTAGCATTAAAGTACGATGCTTCGGTGGCTGATGCGCCTATAGTAACGGCTAAGGGAGCCGATCTGGTGGCGAGGCGCATTAAGGAGATAGCCAGGGAAAATAACGTTGAAATTGTAGAGAATAAGCCTCTTGCAAGAATGCTCTATGCTAATGTTGAGATAGGCGCAATGGTTCCTCCGGAACTCTATCAGGCAGTAGCAGAAGTTCTGGCTTTTGTCTACAATCTGCATAAGGACAAGGAGGCAGTGTAGGGGTAAATGCCGACAGCTCTTAAGAATGACAAAATTAAAATACTCGATATCGGGGTTGGTATATATGTACTTGCGGCGTTTGTGTTTTTCATAATAACACTGCCGTCAATACTTTTGGATGTATGTCTTTGCTTCAACATGACAGTTGCATTTGCAATTCTTTTTAATACCATGTTCTGCAAAGAAGTTCTGGATATGTCCTATTATCCGACGATATTACTTTTCACGACCATATTCAGGATTTCCCTGAATGTATCGTCAACAAAGCTTATTCTGACAACAGGTGAACCGGGAAACGTAGTTTCAACCTTCGGACAGTATGTCGGAGGCAATGATATTGTCGTTGGTACCATTGTTTTTATAATTCTTATAATTATTCAGTTTGTAGTTATAAATAAGGGATCTGAGCGAGTATCTGAAGTTACTGCAAGATTCACACTTGATGCAATGCCCGGAAAGCAGATGGCTATTGATGCCGACCTTAATACCGGTGCAATAGACGACAAGGAAGCTAAGAGAAGAAGAGAAAAGATTCAGGAAGAATCAACGTTTTTCGGTTCCATGGATGGTGCCGTTAAGTATGTTAAGGGAGACGCAACGGCCTCTCTTATTATCACGTTTGTAAATATTATCGGCGGACTTATAATGGGAGTCTTGAGAATGGGTCTGAGTCCTGCCGAAGCTATAGAGAAATTTACTATCCTTACAATAGGTGACGGACTTGTAGGAGCTATTCCTTCACTTCTTATATCACTGGCAACAGGTATCCTTGTTACCAAGGGTACAAAAGAGGCAGATTTCGGTCCGACTCTTACCCGTCAGATATTCTCTACACCTAAGGTAATGACTTTTGCAGGAGGCGTAATTGCATTTCTAGGAATAGCAACTCCTCTTAATCCCGTAATATTTGTTACAATGGGTGCACTTTTTGTAGTTGGCGGAAGGCTGATGTCCAACCAGCTTGAAGAGCAGAAAGTCGAGGAAGAGGTTGATAAGGAAGAGGTTTCCGCAGAAGAGATCAGAAAGCCGGAGAATGTTGTATCGCTCCTTAATGTAGATCCTATAGAGCTCGAATTCGGTTATGGTATCATTCCGCTGGCCGATGTCAATCAGGGCGGAGATCTCTTAGACCGTGTTGTAATGATCAGAAGACAGGTGGCATTAGAGCTTGGTACTGTAGTTCCGATCATCAGATTAAGAGATAATATACAGCTGAACCCTAATCAGTATGTTATTAAAATAAAGGGTGTACAGGTTGCAGATGGAGAAATCCTTTTTGACCACTATATGGCAATGAATCCCGGATATGTTGAGGAAGAGATAGCCGGAATTCCTACACTTGAGCCGTCATTCCATCTCCCGGCACTCTGGATAACCGAGGGTCAGAGAGAAAGAGCTGAATCAGTCGGTTATACAGTTGTAGATCCTCCGTCAATAATAGCAACACATCTGACAGAGGTCATCAGGGCTCATATTTCAGAGCTTCTTACGAGAGAAGATACGCATAATCTTATCAACAATCTTAAAGAATCCAATCCTTCTGTTGTTGATGAGCTTACGCCGAAGCTTCTCGGTCTCGGAGATATTCAGAAAGTATTGCAGAATCTTCTTCAGGAAGGTGTTTCTATACGAGACTTGCTCACAATATTTGAAACACTGGCCGATTACGCACCGACTACAAGAGATACCGATGTACTCACAGAGTATGTAAGACAGTCGCTTAAGCGTGCGATAAGTGCAAAATTCTTTTCCGGAGGAGAACCCACAAGCGTGATAACGCTTGATCCAAAGGTTGAGAGAGAAATAATGGATTCCGTAAAACAGACAGAGCAGGGGGCTTATCTTACTCTTGCTCCTGACAGGATAAAGGCAATAACGTCAGCATCGGAGAAAGAGATCAAAAAACTGGAGGATCTCGGCAGAAACGCGATAGTTATCACATCTCCGATTGTAAGAATTTATTATAAAAAGCTTACGGCTGATTATTTTTCTGACCTTATTGTGATATCATATAATGAAGTGGAGAGCAGCGTGGAACTTCAGTCAATAGGCATGATAACAGCATGATATGATTGAAAAAAGACTAAGATCAAGGGGAAAATTTAGATATGATCATCAAGAAGTTTGTCGGAAAAAATGAAGAAGAGGCAACCGCCGCAGCTAGAAAAGCATTAGGGGAAAAAGCGGTGGTAATGAACGTCAGGGATCTGAGACGAAAGGGACTTGTAGGTTTTTTTATGAAACCTCAGGTAGAGGTCACAGCGGCGATCGAGGAAATGACTGATACAGTTGTAGCCAATGACAATCCGCCGGATATCCCATCAAGCCTTAAGGGAGTTCAGAATATGCGTGAACAGCGCACTGTTCAGAAAAATCCCGAAGAAGACAGGGAAAATCCTGATGAAAAAGATGAAAGCGTAATTGAGGAGAAACTCGAAAGTCTGCACAGCCTTATAGAGCAGCAGATGAAGCAGAAAATGGAGACTGCAGGAGAAACCCCGGAAATCGAGCACGGAGAGGAAAAAAAGGAGAATGATGAGGTGGAGAGATTCCTTACATTGATCTGTGATACGCTGGAGGATAATGAGGTGAGCGGAAAATACGCCCGTTCACTGGCAGAGGAAGTTGAAAAACTTAAAAAGCCCGGCATCAGCATTGATTTCATGCTTTCAAGTATATATCAGAAGCTTGTACTTAAATTTGGAGAGACCAGAACTATAGAAAAGACCGGTGATGGTCCTGAGGTGGTTTTCTTTATCGGACCTACCGGTGTAGGAAAAACTACTACAATAGCAAAGATCGCTTCAAAGTTCTGTGTGAGCGACAGGGCTAAAGTTGCGCTGCTCACAACAGATACTTACAGGGTTAAGGCAGCGGAGCAGTTAAGAACCTATGCAGATATTCTGAATGTTCCGTTCAGGATAATATATGAGCTTGATGATCTTGATAATGCGCTGGATGAATTTGAGGATTTTGACTATATACTTGTCGATACAGCCGGTCATTCACCTAAGAATGATGAACAGATCGAAAGCCAGAAACAGTTTGTAGAAATGGCAATGGAAGACTTTAATGTGCAGGTCTATCTGGTACTTTCGGTGACAACGAAATACCGTGATCTTATCAATATAGTTGATAAATATTCATATGCTAATCAATACAGGCTTATATTTACAAAGCTTGATGAAACGACAGCACTTGGAAATATGCTTAACTTAAGGCTATATACAGGTGCAGATGTTTCTTATATAACAAATGGACAGGATGTTCCCGATGACATAAGTGAATTTAATGCCCAGAAGATCGTCAGATCGCTTTTGGAAACAAAAAGCTGACTGTGACCACGGACTTATGAGATTCGATAGTTGACATACATGGAGGGAACAGATTTGGATCAGGCCGAAAAATTAAGAAATATAATTAAAAAGAGCCAAGTCGCAGATAGTCAGAAAACAAAGGGTGCAAGAATAATCACGGTTACTTCCGGAAAGGGAGGAGTCGGAAAATCTAATGTTTCGATAAATCTTGCAGTTCAATTTAGAAAAGCCGGAAAACGTGTAATAATTTTTGATGCAGACTTTGGGCTTGCGAATATAGAAGTAATGTTCGGTGCAATACCGAAATATTCACTGGCGGACGTTATATACAAGGGCAAGGATATTAAAGACGTTATAAGCTATGGACCTATGGATATAGGATTTGTATCCGGAGGTTCCGGTGTAATTGGCATGAATAATCTGAATACGGATTCTGTAAATTTCCTTATCAGAAATATTTCTAAGCTGGATGAACTTGCCGATATAATAATAATAGATACAGGTGCGGGAATTTCTGAAAATGTAGTCCAGTTTCTGCTGGCTTCTTCGGAGATCATTTTGATAACAACTCCGGAGCCTACATCGATCACGGATTCTTATTCACTCTTAAAAGCGCTGAAATCAAATGTAAGATTTGATAAAGAAGCGACATCGCTTAAGGTGATCGCAAACAGAGTAGAGAGTACAGATGAGGGAAACCAGCTCTATAGAAAACTCAGCACCGTAGTAACCCAGTATCTGGATATACCGATGACCCTTTTAGGAATCATTCCGGAGGATAATGCACTGGTTCAGGCTGTTATGCAGCAGAGTCCGGTTTCAATGACATACCCGAATTCGAGATCAGCCGGAGCATTTAAGGATATTTCTGATACGCTCATGGAAATACCTCATAAAGACAGGATTTACAGGAGTGGAATGAGCGCCTTCTTCGCACGTATACAGGGAAGAATCTGAAAGTTAACGGAGGATTTTTATGCTTTCTGATTATTTGACTCCCGGGGACAGAGTCGAGGTAAAAGCCTTACATCCGACAACAGTTCTCGCACACAATTTAAGTACGGCAGACGATTACTTCGATCTGAAAAAGACATATCGTACAAGGATATATGATCTGCTCAGTGAAGATGTTGTAAGTATAGAAATGCCTACAGAAAAAACAAAATTGATACTTCTTCCCGTTGGTGAAGATTTTGACCTCTGTTTCTACACGTCAAAGGGACTCTATCAATGTTATGCCAGAGTCAGGGATCGATATAAAACGAGCAATGTCTATATACTTGAGATGGAGCTGACTACTAATTTACGAAAGTTCCAGAGGAGAGAGTATTATCGTTTTAATTGTGTTCTGGATATGAGCGCAAGAAGTTTGAGTGAGGACGAAGAACGAAAGATCGCCGAGCATGAGGTGGAGTTTATTGACACCGATATGCTGCTTGATGACGGAGTTATTGTTGATATAAGCGGCGGAGGTGCACGATTTATATCACATACACAATATGAAGTTAATTCACTTATCCTATTCAAATTTACGCTTGAAATTGATGAGAACAGGAGACCTTATTCTCTTATAGGAAGAGTAGTGATGTCAGAACGTGCTCAGGGAAGAGATGCATTTGAGATTAGGATAAAATTCGTAAAGATAGATAATAAAGACAGAGAGAGCATTATTAAATATATATTTGAAGAGGAAAGAAAAATCAGACAAAGACAGAGTATGAAGGAATAGAAAAGTGTCTGGAAATTAGTAAATATTGATAAAAATATCACACGATTATTGTGGAAAGAGTGAGATTGTATGGAAAAAAGAATACTGGTAGTTGATGACTCTGCACTCATGAGAAGAGTTGCCAGTGATATAATTAATTCAGACAGTCGATACCATGTCGAAGACACGGCAGCTGACGGACAGATCGCATTAGATCTGCTCCGCAAGAAAAGTTATGATGCTGTTGTACTCGATGTGAATATGCCAAAGATGAATGGACTGGAACTTCTTCGAAACCTGCGTGATGAAAAGATCAACGTCAGGGTAATGATGTTTTCATCCACAACTTCACAGGGCGCCCGGGAAACCTTGGAAGCTCTTGAACTGGGAGCTATTGATTTTATAAAGAAACCGGATGGCCTTGCAGAAGTTAAGGGTGACAGCTTTAAGGATAAGTTCCTTGAAATGCTTGGGGTAGTAGCAGGAGCTTCACTGGTAGGAGTCTCCAGAAAAACTGCACCGGCAAGAACACCATCTGTCAGCAGGAGTCCGGCAGTTGAAAAGAGTCCGGAGCCACCATGGAGAAGAAAAGAGAATATAGAACCTGCAGCAAAGAGCAGCACAGTTCCGAAGACCTTCGGACATGGCTCCTTTACAGTACGTGATCCAATTGATAAGGAAATTGTCCTTAGACCAAAGGGATCAAAAGTTACAGGAGAAAAAATAGTTGCACTTGCAAGTTCAACAGGAGGCCCCAGAGCACTTCAGTCAGTTATCCCTCTTCTTCCGCAAAATCTTGATGCAGCAGTATTGCTTGTTCAGCACATGCCGGAAGGCTTTACAAAGTCACTGGCAGAAAGACTCAATACTTTGTCAAAGATGAAGGTGGTAGAGGCTACAGACGGAGAGACCATTCAGAAAGGTACAGTTTATATTTCCGCAGGAGGACGTCATATGAATGCCGTCCGGAGCGGAGGGAGCATGAAAATTAAGTATACAGATCAGCCGCAGCGGGAGGGTGTGCGTCCTTCAGCTAACTATATGTATGAATCGCTTGAGGATTCACCGTTTGCGGAAATCTGCTGCGTGGTATTGACAGGAATGGGGGCTGACGGCACAGCCGGAATCAGAAACCTTGACGAAAAGAAAAAAATTTACGTGATCGCACAGGATGAACCGACCAGCGCAGTATACGGAATGCCGAAAGCCGTTGCGCAGGCAGGACTTGTCAGCGAGATTCTTCCGCTGGACAAAATAGCTGATGCCATCACCAAAGATGTGGGGGTTAGGTAATATGGATGTAGGCCAGTATTTGGGTATTTTCCTTGATGAATCCGGAGAACACATTCAGACAATGAGCGACCAGCTTATGGTCCTCGAGCAGAATCCGGAAGATGAAGACGCCATTAACGAGATTTTCCGTGCGGCGCATTCCCTTAAAGGTATGGCGGGAACGATGGGCTATAAGAAGATGCAGCATCTTACCCACGATACCGAGGATGTTTTCTCAGCTATCAGAAGCGGAGGAATGAAGGTATCCAGCCAGCTCATAGATATCCTTTTCCAGGCTATTGATGCGATCCAGGAATATGTAGATATCATTCGTGAGACACAGGATGAAGGAGACAATGCCAATGAGTCGATCATTAAAGAGCTTAATGATCTACTTGCGGCAGGAACCGGAGCAGCACCTGCACCGGCACCCGCAGCAGCAGCGCCTGCAGCAGCGCCCGCAGCAGATGCGGCAGCGGCAGCACCCGCAGCAGATGCAGGAGGACCTCCTTATAAAAAGATAAAGCTTGAGGAAGCTCAGAGAGACGTCATGAAAGACGCGGTTGTAGGCGGAAAGAAGGTATACGGTGTTACCGTTAAGATCGAAGATGCCTGCATGCTGAAAGCTGCCCGTGCTTTCCTCGTTTTCAAAGCCCTTGAAGATCTGGGTGAAGTAGTTGTTACAGATCCCACATCACAGGACATTGAAGATGAAAAATTTGATTTCGTATTCAGCTTATTTATTATTACAGATCAGGAACTCGACAAGATCATCGCAGCCTGCAAGACAGTTTCAGAAATTGAAAATGCCGAAGGTGAGTCGTTCGACGAAAAGATGATCGAGAATGCATATAACCAGAACACAGAACCTGTTGCACCGGCAGAAGCAGCGCCTGCAGCAGCACCTGCAGCACCTGCGCCTGCACCAGCAGCGGCAGCACCTGCACCGGCAGCGGCAGCAAAACCCGCAGCGGCGGCAGCAGCAGCACCTGCAAAGGGTGGAGCAGCAAAGAAAGCAGTCGTATCACATACAGTACGTGTTGATACTGAGAAGCTTGATGTGCTGATGAATCTGGTATCAGAGCTTATCATAGCAAAGAACTCCTTAGTTAGTGCAGCCTCCAGAAGTGATGGAGAAAATGCTGCGTCAGAATTGAATGAACATGTGGAATATCTTGAGAGTGTTACCACAAACCTTCACGAATCAGTTATGAAGGTTCGAATGGTTCCTATCGAGAGTGCTCTTCAGAAATTCCCGAGAATGATCAGAGACCTTGAGAAAAAGCTTGGCAAGAAGATGAGCCTTACCATTACTGGTGAAGAGACAGAGCTTGACCGTACCGTGGTTGACCAGATCGGAGATCCTCTGATGCACCTGCTCAGAAACAGTGCCGATCATGGACTTGAGACTCCTGAGACAAGACTTGAGAGAGGAAAGCCGGAATGCGGATCTATTTTCCTCAATGCTTATCAGGAAGGAAATAACGTTACTATCGAGGTTGGTGATGATGGTAATGGTATTGATGTAGAAGCCGTAAGACAGAAGATCATAGACAGGAACTTCGCTCCGGAAGAGCAGGCTATGCAGATGACGGATAAAGAAGTTATAGATGTTCTTTTCGATCCCGGATTCTCAATGGCAAAGAAAGTAACTGATATATCAGGACGAGGTGTTGGACTTGACGTTGTTAAGAGTAATATCGAACAGCTCGGTGGTGATGTAGAAGTTAAGACAAAGCTCGGAGAAGGGTCGACATGGATCATACGTCTTCCTCTTACACTTGCTATTATCCAGGCTCTTATGGTTTTAGTCGGAGGCGAGAAATATGCGATCGCTCTTGGAAATATCCAGACCATAGAGAATGTTACAAAAGATGATATCCGTCTTGTTGAGAACAGAGAGGTTATCCAGCTCAGAGGTACGGTAATACCGATAATCCGTCTTTCAGAAATTCTCGATATCCAGTCAGAGAAGGAACAGGATGATCTGGTCATAGTCATTGTTAAGAAGGGTGAATCACTTGCAGGACTCGTGGTAGATGAACTTGAGGGACAGCAGGAGATCGTTATCAAGTCTCTTGGTAAGTACATTAAGCCAAGCCGTATCATAAGCGGTGCAACGATCCTCGGTGATGGCGAAGTCGCACTTATCCTTGATTCCAATGCACTTATCTGATAAGAGGGGGATGAAAGATGGCTAACGAAGTAGCGGTAGTAAATGATTCTATCCAATATATAGTTGTTGGACTCGGAAACGAGCAGTACGGCATAGATATAAAGTATATCGATAATATTGTCCGTATGACAAAAATAACAAGGGTTCCAAAGGTACAGCCTTATTTCAGAGGAGTTATAAACTTAAGAGGTGAGGTTGTTCCGGTAATGAGCTTAAGGCTTAAGATGAACCTTGATGATGACGAGATCACTAATAAATCTCGAATCATTATCCTGAAAACCGAATCAAATGCCAATATAGGCATACTTGTTGATGAAGTTAAAAAGGTTGTTACCATTTCAAATTCTGATGTTGAGAGAATGTCTCATGACAGAAAAAATGGAAACCAGACTTTTATCAGCGGAGTTGGTAAAGTAGAAGAGGGACTAATATCATTGCTGGATCTTTCGATGATAATAGACGATGAAGAATAAATAAAGCTTCCTGTTTATTAAAGATTGATACAGATGATGAGAAAGCAGGTAGATAATGGCGGATTTTAATCTTGATAATGTTGACAACATGTACTTCGATGTACTTAGAGAAATAGGTAACATTGGTGCAGGTAATGCTGCAACATCACTTGCCAAGATGCTCAGTACTAAAGTAGACATGAAGGTTCCGAGAGTTGAATTGCTCGATTTTAAAGAAGTCGGGGATGCCATGGGCGGTGCTGAACAGATCATGGCAGGAATTTATCTTGCTGTTGACGGTGATATAAATGGCAGCATCATGTTTCTTCTTGAGGAAAAATCAGCGCATGTCCTTGTATCGAAGCTTATGGGTGGAATGCAAATGGAAGAGCATGAGGGCTTCAATGAAATGGAGACTTCAGCTCTCAAAGAAATTGGAAATATTATCACAGGTGCATATTTGAATTCGCTGTCCGAATTGACAAAGCTTACGATCGTTGAATCGATTCCGGATCTGACTATTGACATGGCAGGAGCTATTCTTTCCGTTCCTGCCGTGGAATTCGGAATGGTTGGCGATAAACTTTTGATGATTCAGACTTCATTTACGGATGATGTGGATTTAAATGGTTATTTTATATTAGTACCGGATGTGCCGTCATATGGGAAGTTGTTGAAGGCGCTTGGAGTCATGCAGTAAGGCTGAGCCGGAAAGCAGGTTATCAAAATGGGTGATCTAATAAAAGTAGGTATGGCCGACCTGCAGCTTTGTCCAAAGGATAAAGGCATAACGACTTTGGGGCTTGGTTCCTGCGTCGGAGTTGCCATAGTGGATAAAGCAACAAGACAGGGCGGTCTGGCACATGTAATGCTCCCTGACAGTACGGCAATTAGAAATAATTCCAATGTTGCAAAATTTGCTGATACAGGAGTTGCAGAACTTGTGCGTCAAATGGAAGCGGCTGGTGCAAAAAGGGCAAGGATGGTTGCAAAGATTGCTGGCGGTGCCCAGATGTTTGCATTTCAGAATAATTCGGCTCTTGTTAAAGTGGGAGAAAGGAATGTTCAGGCGGTTAAGGCAAAGCTTAAAGAGCTGGGAATACCTATTCTTGCCGAAGACACCGGACTTAACTTTGGACGTACGGTAGAATTTTTCCCTGCTACGGGAGACTATGTTATAAAAGCCGTAGGAAAGCCGGTTAAAACAATATGAGCAGAGAAAAAGACATAGAAAAAGCTAAAAAAGTTTCAAAGGAAGCGACTGCAAAAGTAAATGCGGTTGATGAGAATACAGATGATCCGGAAAATGCCGGAGAAGATGAAGAGCAGCAGGATGGTCCGGAGGTCAGGGAGGAAATCACTCATCTGAAAACAAAGACTATCCCTGCTATTGTGATGCTGCTGGGAGGTCTTGTTACCTCCATATACTGTTTTGTAAGACAGTATAGTGTCCTTATGACTTTGAGCTATGTTTTTGCAGCTTTGGTGATCTTTCTTATAGTTGGAGGGATCGTCAAGCTGATACTCGACAAAATTACATTAAAGAAACTTATAATAGTTGATGTCCCTGATGAGGGAGACTCGGAAGATGGAGCTGATGAGAATCCTGAAAAGGAGACAGATGGAGAAGGTATTAACATGGAGATGAATCCGGAATTAACAGAGGATCAGAGCCAGAGTTGATATATTAAGGGTGAAAATAAATGGGAGCCAGTAGCTGTAGTCATATGCAGGAAATCTGATATACAGATCTGGTATCCGATATTTTAAGCCGGATAGTGCCCGGCAATATTGGAGGAGAGAATCCAAATATGATGGATGAAGCCACAAGGAGAAAGTTATGGGAGGAGTATACTGATACAAAATCCCATGAACTCCGGGAGAAGATCATAATAGAATATGCTCCTCTCATCAAGGTTGTTGCAGGACGATTAAGCATATATCTCGGATATAATGTTGAATATGATGACCTGGTAGGATATGGGGTTTTCGGACTTATCGATGCCATAGATAAATTTGACATCGAAAAGGATGTTAAATTTGAAACCTATGCTTCACTCAGAATTCGCGGAGCGATACTCGATCAGATCAGAAAAATGGACTGGATACCAAGAACGATAAGACAGAGACAAAGGCAGATCGAAACTGCCATTAGAGAAGTTGAGTCGGCAACGGGCAAAGTCGCAACAGAAGAGGGTATAGCTCGTCAGCTTGGGATCACTAAGGATGAATATGTGGAATGGCAGTCACAGATGGCTGTTACAAATGTGATCTCATTGAACGAATTTATGGAACAGGGTGTTGAAACTCCGCTTAGGGAAGTTGGCAGAAGCAAGATAACCTGTCCGGAAGAGTCACTTGAGAGAGAAGAACTTAAGCAGAAACTTGCAGAATCATTGGATATTCTAACGGAAAAAGAAAGAAAAGTAATATTACTTTATTATTATGAAGAGCTTACGCTTAGAGAAGTGAGCGAGGTGCTGGAGGTTTCGGAATCAAGGGTGTCCCAGCTTCACGTCAGGGCTTTGCAGAAAATGAAGCAGAAATTGGGGAATTATTTTGGAATGATCACGGAACTGTAAATTCAAGACTAAAAACTAAAGCGTATCGCATGCGGTACGCTTTTTGTTTCCTCAGGAGGTTTATTATGGGTGCTAAGAACGGTTATTTCAAACTTGTAGGTGGAGATGATGTCGGAAAAGTTATCATTTATCCGCCTGTGGACGGTGGAAAACCGGTCGACAGAGTAGAGCTTGGAAACTACCTCCTGAAGCATGAGATCGAATATGATATCACGGCAATAGAGAAGGCGATTGCAGAAAAAACGGAAAAAACTGTTCCACTTCTCAGTCCTGTGAGTTATACTATAGATGAAGAAGTGTATCTTTTTGTAAGCAAGGACTCTATGAAGGTATATGCAAGATTTTATCCGCCTACAGAAAAAGGCGGCCAGATGTCTTTTGATGCCCTTGAAAGAGAAATGAAGATAGTACATTTGAGAGCACCCTTAAAAAAAGAGGCATATGACAGGTTCTGTAAGGAAAGACTTTACTGTACCACATATCTGGTAGCCGTAGGCGAAGATATGGAGGAGGGAACCGATGGCTGGATAGAATACTTCTTCAACACTGACAGTTCGGGCAAGCCTACCGTCAAGGAAGACGGATCGGTAGACTTTTTTGAGCTGAATAAATATGCAACCTGTAAGGCAGGCGGCAGACTGGCATTACTTCATTTGGAAAAACAGGGTAAGGTTGGGGCAGATGTATATGGAAAAAAGATACTTCCGCCAAAAGTAAAAGCATTTAAGCTTATACCAGGTAAAAATGTCAGATTGTCAGAAGATGGCATGGAACTTTATGCAGAATCTGACGGGCATGTAAAGCTTGTCAAGGATAAGGTTGAAGTTTCGGGTGTATTAGAGATACCAAGTATCGATACTTCCAGCGGGAATGTTTTGAATTATCAGGGAAATATGCTGATAAAGGGCAATGTTTCAACCGGTTTCAAGGTTTCGGCAACCGGAGATATTGAGATTCAGGGAGTGCTGGAGAGTGCAGATGTCGAAGCAGGCGGTCAGATCACCGTTGTAAAGGGAATCAATGCCAAGGAGAGATCCTCGGTAAAGGCCGGAACAAATGTTATTTCGAAATATGTTGAAAATGCCAATATAGAAGCCGGAGGTTATGTCCATGCAGACTGCATAATCAATTCACATGTGGTTGCAGTAGACAGTATAACTGTAGAAGGCAAAAAGGCACAGGTGGCCGGAGGTTCTATCCGTGCGACTAATTATGTGTCAGTAGGCATAGCAGGCTCGCCAATGGAAATTCAGACGAGTATTGAGGTAGGAACCAGTCCCGAGAAAAAAGCCAGACTTGATGAAATTTTGAAACGTCAGGCAGAACTCAGGAAAGGTATAGAGCAGATAAAGCCGATAATGGATGCTGTAAAGAAAAAGATCATGGCCAAGGAAGCTATTCCGAAAGAACTTAAGGAAAGAGCCGTGGTGATGTCAAAGCAGTTTAAGGATTCGGAAGTTGAACTCGGAGAGCTGAAAACAGAGCAGGCTGCTTTGGAAGCAGAAATTGCGGAAAGCAAGGATTGCTATGTTGAAGTTAAGAAAACAGCATATCCGGGAACCAAGATAACAATATCCGGAACAACAGTAATATTGAAAAATAAGTATCAATATTGCAAGTTTTATCTGCAGGATGGGGATGTAAGATCTAAACCATTGGTATAAGAAAAAAGGGGGGAGCATGATGCGAGGAGGTGCGAGATGGCTATCAGTCCGGTAGTATTAAATGGAGCGATTGGAGTAACTCAGGATATAGCTGCGCTGAAGGCGCATGGGGATGGTCATGCTTCTGTATTACAGAGTACAACCCAGGAAAAAATAGAGCATCAGAATGAGCATAAACTCAATATGGTCAGAGAACAGGATGATGTTGAGAACCGAAATAAAGGTTTTGATGCCAAGGAAAAAGGGAGTAATGAGTATCATGGCGATGGAGGAGCCAGAAGAAGACATAACGAGGACGGAGAGGTTCATATTAAGGGAAAAGGCGGGTTTGATGTATCAATATGATAGGGATTGAGATCGTGCTTCTTGTGGCGGGAGCAATGACATTTACTTTGAGTTTTCTGATACCATCTGATGGAAATTCAGATACTCAGGAGGGTGGTGAACCCGGAAGCAGCAGCGAAAAATTAAAAAATACATTGGAAAGCCTGGTGGATTCCAATGAGGATGAGATCAGACGCAGGATGCGTGAGATCGCAGAAACAGAAGTTGATGCTGCCGGAGACGAAAGAAAGCGTAATCTTGAAAAGATTACAAATGAAAAGATAATGGCTGTGGATGAGTACTCGAAAACAGTACTTGACGCGATCGAGAAGAATCATAAGGAAGTGGTTTTTCTCTATGATATGCTCAATAATAAATCTGCAGACCTGAAAAATACAATAAGAAAAGCTGAACAGACAAAACGCGAGGTTGAGGCTGAAAGGGCTGCCGAGGAATTAAGGGCAGCGCAGATAACGCAGGCCGCAAGAGCGTTGAGGGAAGCTGAAAACAAGCATAGAGCGGACGTGGAAGCATTGTCAGCTCTTAAAGCTGTGTCTGAAACATCATCATCTGCGGAGGAAAAGAAGCCTGAGAACAAGTCACAGGAATTACCGACAGCCAGACAGATAATAGATGAAACAGCTGCAGAAATCGAAAAAGACAATGCTGACAGACCGGAACCTGTAACCCAGGCCACTCCGATCATAGAGCAGATAAAGAAACTCAGGGAGAACGAAAAGATAGGAGGAGTTCCACAGAATCTTACACCTAAAAAGGCAAAGCATAAAAAAGAACTTGATATGGGAATGCCTTCACCTGAGGAAATAGAGGCGTCGCTGGATGCAGGAAAACCTATCTTTACAGATGAAGATGTCATTACTGATGAGGATGAAGAACCTGCAGAAGCAGCGGAAGAAATAATAACTGATACAGAAGATACAGTTCCGGTAGTTGTTGATGAAATTAAGACAGAGCCGGAAGAAGTCATGGC
>JAIKZC010000194.1 GCA_024682575.1 Lachnospiraceae bacterium
CTGGTTACCGTAACTGACAATTCATCAACAGCTGCTCCGGTTGTTTCTGATGATGCAGCATTTTCCTGGCTGATAGCTGATAATGATGACATAGCATCCGAAACAACACTGTTAGACTCTACGCACGAAGCAACCTCACTATCAATTGTCTTAATCTTTTCAACGGTAGAATTTATATCGTTCAAAATATCGTTAACGCTTGAAACCGTTGTATTGATAACATCCTGCTGATGATTGTTTTCATTTTGGACAGAACCTGCCATCTCTACTGCCACACGCGATTTTGTCAGCAAAAGATCCATTTCCGAACGAATACCATTAGCAAGATTTCTGGAATTATCTGCCAGATGGCTTATTTCATCAGCAACTACAGCAAATCCCTTTCCGGCTTCGCCCGCCCTTGCCGCTTCGATAGAAGCATTAAGAGACAAAAGATTCGTCTGAGCCGCAATAGAAGCAATTTCTTCGACCTTACTGTTGATATTGTCTACTGATTCTCCGGTAGATCCTACCTGAGCCGAAATCTGGGCGATGCTTTCACTCATATTCTGACTGCTTTTCTGAAGTGCATCTAAGCTCTCAGCCGAAACATTGCTGGCCTCCTGCATATTATTTGCAAGATTTGCCAACTCATCTGTTTCTTTTTCTACCTTAGCTGTAGCATCACTTATACTTGCAACATTTTCTGTTACATTTTGAATCTCATTTGCCTGCTGCGTTGCACCACTGGCAATTTCCTGTACAGCAGTTGCAACACTCTCAGATGTATCAGAAATCTGATTTGCTGTTTCTGCAAGATTTTCAGATGAATTATTTACTTCTGCAGTTGATGATTTTATATTTGTTATAATCCTGTTTAATGTATTTATAACCGTATTAGTACTGTTAATTATGCTTCCAAATTCATCAGTTCTTTCAGTATATTTATCTATAGGAGAAAATACACCTTCTGCAAGTTTTCCAATACTATCTGTAAGTACATTTAACGGTTTGATAAATGAGCTTGCCATATTCAGTGAAATAATTACAGCAGCAATAAGCATTACTACGCCTACGATAATTGTTACAAATGCACTATGCCTTGCAGATGCAGTTACAGCATTATAATTTACTGCCGTCACAACAATCCATCCCGTTAAATCATTTTTATTATAAGCCATCATAAGCTTTATCGAATTGTGAGTATTTATATAGTTTCCCTCTTCCTCACTACTCGTAAAAAACTCAGAACTACTGTAATTCTCAGCTTCTTCATCTGCAGATATCTCATATGAGGAATGCGCAATTATATCACCGGTTCTTCCAACTATAAAAGATTCCTCTCCTGCTGATGAATCAACTGATGAACTAAGGAATTCATGCAAAAAAGAAAGATCATAAGATTTCTGCACTACACCTATTACCTGATCTGTCTTATCCTTTACAGGAACCGCTAAAACAACAATTCTGGATCCTGTAGCTTTAGATATCAATACATCAGATATATATTCGCTTCCCTTAAGGCATTCCTTAAAATAATCTCTGTCACCAATATTTACAAGATCTCCTGAAGTTCTTATTATCTGCTGGCCTGTCGAATCAGAGATAACTATATCATTAGGATCGTTCATCCATTCATTAAGAGCAATAAGATATTCTTTCATCTCTTCTTCATTATGACCTGCCGTATCTGATATGAAAGCAACAGTATATGGGTTTTCAGCTACGGCCTCAAGTACATGAAGATTTTGTTTTAAGATTGATGTAAATTCATCTTCAACGATAGTCGTCTGACGTGTACTAAGACTTCTGGCATCATTAATTGCCTGATTCATAGAATTATTATAGCTTATTATAAGAGAAACTGTTATCGGAACAATACAAATAAGCATCATAACAGATATTAATTTAAACTTTACACTTGTCTTTGCCCTTTTTTTTGCCATAATCCCCTCCAATTACTTATGCCTGACTATCAAACACATGTGACCATAAAAGTTTTCCATATTATATTTCGTCAATATATAAAAAAAATATAATAGATTAAACAATTTTATTTAGAACTATTTTCTGTGCAATTTAAAAAACCTGCATTAGCTGCAGGCCTTAAAAATATATTATTATTTTATCAAATTCATTCCAACATCATAAATGCGTCCGTTGACCGCATCATGAAGCCAGTTTGACATTGTAATTCCGTCCTGTGTAAATAAAGTAAAATAATGTTCACGTACACTTGTATGGACTGTTCCACCCATAGTTATAAGAGGAATTTTCCAATCATTTAGAAATATTGTAAATTTGTCTGTAATATCCTTAAGCTCTGAAACCATCAGCTTTAGCTGTTCATAAAACTCCTGCTGTATCTCCTCATTTGTTTCGTATTTTTTATTTTTAATATCATTATAATAAGAGCTTAAAAGATAGTCGTATATAGAACTCGAATATAA
>JAIKZC010000216.1 GCA_024682575.1 Lachnospiraceae bacterium
ATGATAATCCTCAGGAAGCGCATCATTTTCTCTCATATAATTCATTACAGAGGAAACAGCCTCTCCCTTAAGCAGATTCATTGTAGAATCAGCTTTGGGGTCACAGCCTATCTGTATGACTTTTTTCCCCATTTTTGCAAATGCTGCTGCAAGATTCGCAGTAACTGTGGACTTTCCTATTCCACCTTTTCCATATATCGCAAGTTTAAGCATATTTTCTCCTATTCATCCTATAATGCTTACATAATAGATATTGGCACTGATGAACTGCTATTCAGTGCCAATATCTGGTCTAAATCTTTTATTCGCCTATTATCCTGATATTTTCAAGCGTAAGACCCTTTGCCGGTGCTGTTGGTCCGGCCTTTGATCTGTCAGTTTCCAGGAGTATTTCTTTTATTCTTTCCGGAGGATACTTTCCCTCTCCGACTTCCATCAGGCTTCCGGCTATTATCCTTACCATGTTGTAGAGGAAGCCATAACCCTTAACATATATTTCGACAAGAGCTCCGTTTTTCTTCACCTCTGCTCCTGTTATTTCCCTTACCGTAGTTTTTACGACTGCATGTATCGATGAAAAGCTCTTGAAATCGTGTTCACCGACCAGATAAGCTGCGGCCTTATTCATTGATTCCGTATCAAGTGGAATATAGCTGTGATGTGAGTAAAGCCTGCACAGCGGATCTGAAAATCTCGAATTATAAATCCTGTAACAATAAGTTTTTTCTGTTAATGTATATCTAGGGTGAAAGTCTGCTTCTACTTCTCTCGAATCGACAACCCTTATATCATCGCTAAGGTGTGTATTTAGTGCGTAGGAATACTTTTCTCCGGGCATCCTTGCCTCTGTATCAAATACGCAGAGATTGCCTTTTGCGTGAACCCCCGCATCTGTACGGCTCGCACCACTTACCTTTATCTCTTCACCTGTTATTTCCTTAAGGGCTCTGTTCAGTTCGCTTTCTATAGTTATATGTCCATCCTGAACCTGCCAGCCGTGATAATTTGTTCCGTCATAAGCAACGGTAAGCATCACCCTTTTCATGCTCTATTCTCCATAAATTTACTCTTAAATAAATTGCGTTGAATCAAGAATCATGAGATTTTTTTCACAATCTCTAATAAAAAAGTAGATTTTCCCCGTTTTTCGAGGAAAACCCCCTTAAATGACTTTTATTATTAATCCAAATGTTATGATAAGCGCAAGGTAAAGAAGCATTATGAGAAAGCTTATAGCATCGCGGCTTTCGTAATTAAGCGGTTTCATTTTTGTTCTTCCTTCTCCGCCCCTGTAACATCTGGCCTCCATCGCCATAGCAAGGTCATTGGCTCTTCTGAATGCTGATACAAAAAGCGGTACCAGTATCGGCACAAGGCTTTTTGCCCTTTGTATGAGATTGCCGTGCTCAAAATCGGCTCCTCTGGCACTCTGCGCTCTCATTATCTTGTCGGTTTCATCTAAAAGTATCGGTATAAATCTTAACGCTATCGACATCATCATCGCAAGTTCATGTACCGGAAGCTTGAATATCTTTAGTGGATTCATAAGCTTTTCCAGTCCGTCCGTAAGATGATTTGGCGTTGTGGTCAGTGTCATTACCGACGCACCTATTATCAGATATATCAGCCTTATTGCCGTAAAAATTGCATTGTTTAATCCCTCATCGGTGATCGTAAATTTCCATACTTTTACTAAAGGTTCTCCTGGCGTCAGGAACATATTAAAAACAACTGTTATCATCATGATGACAACTATGCCTTTCATTCCTCTGACCATAAACTTAAACGGCACATTAGATAGAGCTATCACTGAAGCAAGAAATATCGTTGCTATCAAAAATCCCGTTATATTATGAAAAAGAAATAAAGAGATCAGGAATACAAATGTTCCTATCAGTTTTGTTCTCGGATCCAGCCTGTGAATTACTGAGTCGGCCTGATAATACTGTCCCAAGGTTATATCTCTAAGCATTTTTTATCTCCAAAATCCGATATTTTTCGGATCTTCTCTTAATTAAATGATCGCAATGCATTTTTTATCACGAATTGAATTCACTCAAGATTAGATATCTTGCTTCCGCTATTGTTGTAACATTTGTATCCAGATTAAATCCTTTATCCTTAAGTTCATTCATGATATAGGTCACCTGAGGTGCCGCCAGTCCAACCTTTTCAAGCTCTTTATAATGCTTAAAGACTTCCCTCGGACTGCCATCCATGATAATTTTTCCGTTATCTACTGCAACAATTCTTTCTGCATAATTAGCTACATCTTCCATGCTGTGCGAAACCAGAACTACTGTGATATTCTGCTTTTCATGAAGATCCTTTATTAAACCAAGTATTTCGTCTCTGCCCTTTGGATCAAGTCCTGCAGTAGGTTCATCCAAAACAAGTATTTCCGGTTTCATTGCAATAACTCCCGCTATTGCAATCCTACGTTTCTGTCCTCCGGAAAGCTCAAATGGTGAAGAATAAAAGTATTCTTCCGGAAAACGAACGGCTCTTAAAGCATCAAATGCTGCAAGTTCTGCATCTTTTTTAGAAAGTCCCATATTTAATGGGCCAAAGCAAACATCCTTAAAAACTGTTTCCTCAAAGAGCTGGTGCTCAGGGTATTGAAAAACAAGTCCGACCTTCGATCTGAGTTTTCTCATATCGTAGCCTTTTTCGTAAATGTCTTCTCCCTTAAAATAAACAGTCCCGCTAGTGGCCTTATTAAGCCCGTTAAGATGCTGTACCAGGGTTGATTTTCCCGATCCGGTATGTCCGATAAGTCCGATAAATTCACCTTTTTTTATAGTAAAAGAAACATCATCAAGTGCCTTGATCTCTTCATTAGAGCCTGCGCTGTAAACATAGCTTATATGATCCAATATCAAAAGAGGTTTATCTTCTGCTCTGCTTCTGTTTTCTCTTCTGTTATTTTCTTCCAGAAGTTCTTTTCTGGCATTCATCAATGCGCTGTCCGGAAGAGTAAAATTAGACTTTTTAATTTCTAAAAGTGCATCTGAAAGTTCCTTTACACTAAGGATTCCTTTTTTTATCGGAAGTCCGTCTTTTCTGAGATACCATCCCAAAGTAGTAACCTGCGGAACATCAAGGCGGAGTTCTCTCAACTGATCCACGTTTGAGAAAATTTCTCTGGGAGTACCCATCATAACAACCTTACCGTGATCCATTACAACTACACGGCTGGCATTGATAACCTCTTCCATATAATGTGTGATCAGGATAACAGTTACCTTCTCTACGCTGTTTAATGCTCTTGCAGCTCTGATAACTTCATATCGACCTTCCGGATCCAACATAGCTGTAGGTTCATCCATGATTATACATTTTGGGTGCATTGCTACTACACCTGCAATGGCAACGCGCTGTTTCTGGCCTCCGGAAAGTTTATTCGGTGAATGTTTAGCATATTTCTTCATTCCGACTACCTGCAGGGCTTCTTCCACTCTCTGCCAGATTTCATCAGTCGGAACACCCATATTTTCCGGTCCAAAGCCAACATCTTCCTCAACTATATTTCCAATTATCTGATTATCAGGATTCTGAAAGATCATCCCAGCTGTCTGTCGTATATCCCAGGTATTTTCTGCAGCTGCAGTATCTTTGCCATCTACATATACATTACCCTCTGTAGGATATAAAAGTGCATTGATATGTTTTGCAAAAGTTGATTTACCGGAACCGTTTCCGCCGAGAACAGCTACAAACTCTCCAGCCTTTATATTAAGGGTTACGCCGTCAATTGCTCTGGTAATACCTTCAACGTTTCCCTCTTCATCACGTCTTATATATTCAAATGCCAAGTCCTTAGCTACAACTATTCCCATTTTATTTTACCCGGTTCCTGATTCTTATGAATTATCGATGCGTGTTCCTGCAATTT
>JAIKZC010000218.1 GCA_024682575.1 Lachnospiraceae bacterium
CTCGTAAATGTTGCAAATGTAGCTGGAATAACAGATTATAATTATTCAGAGTTTAAGCTTGGTCCTACTTTTGCAAAGGATCCGGCTCAGGGATTATACGTAAACTCTGAAAAATATAAGGATCTCAATGAGTTTATTGAAGCCGCAAAGGCAGCGCCGGGACAGCTTAAAGCCTGCACAGAGGTTGGAGCTTATACATATTATGAGCTTCTTAAATTCGAAAAACTTGCAGGAATTGATCTTGATCTTGTGGATGTAGGCTCAAACTCTGATAAGGTAACGGCTATGCTTTCAGGTCAGGTAGACCTTATGCCGGGAGCATATATCAATACCAAAGATTACATGGAGGCAGGCCAGTTTACATGTATAGGTGTTCCGACAGAAGAGAGATATGCACTTATATCTGATATTCCGACTCTTAAAGAGCAGGGCATCGATCTTGTTTATCCTGACTGTGATTTCTCATTCTATTTCCCGGCAGATACCCCGGATGAAGTTATCACCTGGTATGAGAATGTTGTGATCGAGATGGAATCAAAGCCTGAGTGTCAGGAAGCTATCGCAAACGTTCAGATGATGCCTTATTATCTTAATGCAGCTGATTCAGCAGCTAATGATGAGAGTTACTTCAACGTATTTAAGAGCGTTGCAGACGAACTTGCTGAATAATTTTTGAATTTGGACAGTTAACTTAGAGGGTCCCTTTCGCCGCAGAATATGCGGTGGGAGGGACTCTTTTTATTATTTTAGATCTGCAGCTGAAGATAACAATTAATTTTTCTTAGAGAAGTCTTACTTTTAAGTGTTTTAAATTTAGAACAGGAAGAATTATACTAAGTTCATCAAGAGGAAATGAATACGAAAATTTATGAAGGAGCAGTTAAAAATATGACACCAACAATTACAAAAATGGAAGTCTTTCCGGTAGCCGGTAAAGACTGCATGGAACTTAATTTAAGCGGAGCACATGCACCGTTCTTCACAAGAAATATCGTTATCATGCATGACAGCGAAGGACGTGTCGGCTGCGGCGAAGTTCCCGGAGGACAGAAGATAACTTCTGCACTTGAGGAAGTTAAATCAATAGTTGAAGGAAGCAGTGTTGCAGAATACAAAAACACAATGCTCAAGGTTAAGGCACATCTTGACTCAAAAGGTGAAGAGGACGTAAGAGGAAATCAGACATTCGATTTAAGAACCGGAGTGCATGTTCTCACAGCTATCGAAACACCTTTACTTGACCTTCTCGGTCAGTTCTTAAATGTTCCTGTAGCTGCACTTTTGGGCGATGGTCAGCAGCGCGATAAGGTAAGGGTTCTGGGATATCTCTTCTTTGTAGGAGACAGACATAAGACAGATCTTCCTTATGATGAAGAGCCGGACAGTGATTGCGAGTGGTATCGCATCAGACATGAAGAAGCACTTGATGCAGAGCATATAGTTGCATTTGCGCGTGCTACAAAAGAAAAATACGGATTCCAGGACTTCAAGCTTAAGGGCGGAGTACTTCCGGGAAATGAAGAAATGGAAGTTATCAAGGCCATGAAAAAGGCATTTCCCGATTCCAGAATGGACCTTGATCCTAACGGAGGCTGGACGCTTGAGCAGGCATGTGAATATGTAAAAGATATGCATGGAATCCTTACATATTGCGAAGATCCCTGTGGAGCTGAAGGTGTTTATTCAGGCCGTGAGATTATGAGTGAGTTCCGAAGAAGAACAGGTTTCCCTACAGCAACAAATATGATCGCAACAGACTGGAGAGAAGTGGGACATTCACTTGAGTCCCAGGCAGTTGACATCATCCTTGCAGATCCTCATTTCTGGACAATGGAAGGCTCTGTAAGAGTTGCCCAGATGTGTCATGAATTTGGATATACATGGGGAAGTCATTCAAACAATCACTTTGATATTTCACTTGCAATGATGACACATGTAGGAGCTGCAGTTCCCGGATTTTATAATGCACTTGATACACACTGGATCTGGCAGGAAGGTGTTGAAAGGCTTACAAAAGAGCCCCTTCAGATTAAGGATGGATGCATAGAAGTACCGAAAAAGCCCGGACTTGGTATTGAACCTGACATGGATCAGATCAGAAAAGCAAATGAAATATATGTAAATAACTGTCTCGGAGCAAGAGATGATGCAAAAGTCATGCAGTATCTCATCCCCGGATGGAAATTTGATTCTAAGAGACCTTGTCTCGTAAGATAAGTTAAATAAAAGATTTTATAAAGAAAAGGAGATATAAAAATGAAAGTAGGATTTATAGGATTAGGTATCATGGGTAAGCCGATGGCAAAGAATCTCATCAAGGCAGGTCATTCTCTTGTAGTTTGCAACAGAAGTCAGGCTCCTGTTGAAGAGCTCGTTGCACTTGGTGCTGAGGCTGCAAAGAACGGCGCAGAAGTTGCATCAAAGGCTGACCTTATCATTACAATGGTTCCCAACTCACCTCAGGTAAGAGATGTATGCCTTGGAGAGGGCGGTGTTATTGAGACAGGTTCAGATAAAACAACTGTTGTAGATATGTCTTCAATCGATCCTGTAGAATCCAGGGCTATAGCTGAGGAACTTGCAAAGAAGGGCATTGATATGCTTGACTGTCCTGTATCCGGCGGCGAGCCTAAGGCTATCGACGGAACTCTTTCTGTAATGTGCGGCGGAAAGAAAGAAACATGGGATAAATATAAGGAAGTTCTTGACTGTATGGCAGGATCTGTAGTGTATGTAGGACCTATCGGTTCCGGTAATGTTGCAAAACTTGCTAACCAGATGATAGTTGCAGCAAATATAGGAGCTTGTGCAGAGGCATTTACATTTGCAAAGAAGATGGGTACAGATCCTGAGCTTGTATATCAGGCTATCAGAGGCGGACTTGCCGGTTCTACGGTTATGGATGCTAAAGTTCCTATGATGCTTGAGGGCAACTATAAGCCCGGGTTCAGGATTGACCTTCATATCAAGGATCTTACAAATGCACTTAATGCCTCACATGCTATCAATATGCCTGTTCCTATGACTGCACATATGATGGAAGTTATGCAGGAGCTTAAGAATCATGATGAGGGTGGCTGCGATCATGATGATATCGTAAAATATTATGAGAGAATGACAGGCGTATCGATCGTAAAAAAATAATCTGTTTAAGTATTGATCAAAAAACTGAAATTTAGAAAATTGAATTTATCCGGGACGGTTTAGGTTTTTCCAAACCGTCCCGAACTTATATAATGGAAGAAGATTACGTCCCGGTTTCCCGGGGCTGATAGCTTTCTTGATCGAGGAGAAGGAAGACATGGCGGGAAAAAACAGGCTTTTTGTTAAAATAAATGAGAAAGATAATGTTGCTATTGCGCTTAAAGACCTGAAAAAAGGTACTGAGATAATGCCTGGAGTATCTACAAGAGATGATATACCCCAGGCACATAAAATAGCACTTTGTGATATAGAAAAAGATGGTGAAGTTTATCGCTACGGGGTAGTTCTTGGTACAGTAAAAGAATTTACTCCGGCCGGATCGTGGATAAATGAATATTCACTGAATCTTCCGGAAAGACCGGGACTTGATGACCTTGAATTCGGCACAAATATAGTGACGAAAGACAGGCTCCCGGATCCTCCGAGAAAGAGTTGGATGGGTTACAGAAATAAAATAGGTCCGGCAGGAACCAGGAATCTTTTGGGAATCGTTACTACGGTACAATGTACGGCAGGAGTTCTCAAAGTGGCGGTTGAGCAGATAAAAAGGGAACTTCTTCCAAAGTATCCGAATGTAGATGATGTAGTAGCTGTCACACATCCTTATGGTTGTGGTGTAGCAATCAATGCCCGAGATGCGTACATACCGATCCGTTCTATTAAAAATATTATACATCAGCCAAACTTCGGCGGAGAGATAATGGTCGTAGGACTCGGATGCGAAAAACTTTCATATGACAGAGTTCTTACTGAAGAAGAGAACATTCCTGAAAATGTTTTAACTTTGCAGGATTTCAAAGGGCATGATGCCATGATGAATGCTATAATGGAGATGGCTGAAAAAAAATTAAAAAAACTCAATGAAAGAAAACGTGAAGAATTGCCTTTGTCTGAGCTTTTAATAGGCATGCAATGCGGTGGTTCCGATGCTTTTAGTGGGGTTACAGCAAACCCCAGTGCCGGATATGCAGCCGATATGCTTGTAAAAGGCGGAGCTACGGTCATGTTTAGTGAAGTTACGGAATTTCGCGACGGTGTTAAAATGCTGGCTGCAAGATGCACTGATGCAGAGTCCAGAGATAAGCTTGCCTACGAGCTTGGTTGGTACGATAAATATCTGGATGATGGCGGTGTCGACAGAGATGCAAATCCTACGCCCGGTAATAAGGCCGGAGGACTTTCAAATATAGTTGAAAAGGCTATGGGTTCTATTGCAAAATCCGGAACAAGTCCTATAGTAGAAGTTATAGGTCCGGGAGAAAAGCCGTCAAAGAAGGGGCTTATCTGTGCATGTACACCTGCAAGTGATATTGTTTGCGGACCATGTCAGGTTGCCAGCGGAATCGGCCTGCAGGTCTTCATGACAGGCAGAGGAACACCTTATGGACTTGACATCGCACCTGTGATAAAAGTTTGCAGTCGTAATGAAATGAAAGAGCGCTGGTTTGACATGATAGATATATCCGCCGGTGATGTAGCAACAGGAGAAGCATGCATAGCCGATGTGGGAAACGAGATATTTAATATGATCATTGACGTAGCAAGCGGTGTTAAAAAGCCTTACAGTGATCAGTATGGCTTCCATAACGATATGTGCATATTTAATCCGGCACCTATTACGTGAGGTATTTTAATTGGAGGGCAAAGATGGAAAATGAGATCAAATTAAGAAATGGGATGCTTATGCCAAGACTTGGTATGGGAACCTGGTATATCGGAGAGGACAGAGCATCTGAGAAGGAAGAGATTGAAGCGATAAGAGCAGGACTTGATGCCGGGCAGAGTCTTATCGATACTGCTGAGATGTACGGAAACGGAGCTTCTGAAAGACTTGTGGGAAAAGCCATAGAAGGATATTCGAGAGATAAGCTCTTTCTTGTATCAAAGGTACTGCCTCATAATGCAGGAAGGAAAAATATATTTGACAGTCTCGAGGCAAGCCTTAAGAGAATGGGTACTGATTACCTTGATCTATATTTACTTCACTGGATCGGTTCCGTGCCGTTCGAAGAAACGGTTGAATGTATGGAAAAAATGGTAAAAGACGGCAAGATCCGCTCGTGGGGTGTTTCTAATTTTGATACATCAGATATGAAGGAACTTTTTGAAATCGAGAATGGAACAAATTGTGTAGTAAATCAGGATCTTTATCATTTAGGTTCAAGGGGAATAGAATTTGATCTGCTTCCCTGGATGAGGGAGAACAATGTCGCACTAATGGCATATTGTCCGCTGGCACAGGGCGGAGATCTGAGAAGTGAGCTTTTGAGCAATGAATCTGTAAAGAAGGTCGCTTCAAAGCATGGAATCAGTGAGATACAGACTTTGCTGGCATTTGTCCTGCATGAGAAAAATGCCATAGCGATCCCAAGAAGCGGAAAGAAAGAACATGTTCTCGCTAACTGGGAGGTAAGAAATATTGAACTTGATGAAGAAGATATGGATCTTTTGAATAGGGCATATCCAAAGCCAAACAGAAAAATGCATCTGGATGTTGTATAAATCGGTTTGTAAAAAGGAATCTGCATTTCGCTACAGGTTCCTTTTTTGATTTCGCTTGTTGCGCCGTTCGCATCAAAGTTCCTACGAGGAACGCTCTCGCTTTGGGCTCCGACGCAGCGGCACATAATGCCGCAAAATACGCGAGCATAAGTGCCGGCGTCTCGCACAATCCTCTTAAGGAACATTTGATGTTCGCGGCTCGGGTTATCGTTATCAGTTTACACTTAGAAGTATATAACGTTGTGTGAAAACCTAAGTTGCGAGGATTATCTGTTTCCAAAAGAGGGGTCATGAAAAACGCCGGTCCTTGTTCCGCGTTTTTTGCGGAACTAGTACCGCTGCGATTTTTCTTTTGCAGCGAGAGCGTCCCTCGTTGGAAACAGATAAGCCGAACAACGCAACAGGC
>JAIKZC010000229.1 GCA_024682575.1 Lachnospiraceae bacterium
GCTATAGGCCGCATGAATTTCGAGGATATGACGCCGATATTCCCAAGTGAACGCATCAAACTCGAAAGAGGGAACAATACCATTGCAATGCGTATGATGGATATCATTTCCCCTGTCGGCAAGGGACAAAGAGGAATGATCGTTGCCCCTCCCAAAGCCGGAAAAACAACTTTACTTAAACAGATAGCAACAGCTGTCACACGTTCTAACCCCGAAATCCATATGATAATCCTTCTTATAGATGAACGACCTGAGGAAGTTACTGATATAAAGGAATCTATCCAAAGCCCCAATGTTGAAGTTATCTACTCAACTTTTGACGAACTTCCCGAGCATCATAAAAGAGTATCGGAAATGGTCATTGAACGTGCACGCCGTCTCGTAGAACAGAGACATGATGTCATGATCCTTTTAGATTCAATAACAAGACTTGCACGAGCATATAACTTAACTGTTCCACCGTCAGGACGTACTCTCTCCGGTGGTCTCGATCCGGCAGCACTCCATATGCCCAAACGTTTCTTTGGTGCAGCCAGAAACATGAGAGAAGGCGGTTCCCTTACTATTCTTGCTACTGCCCTTGTCGAAACAGGAAGCAAGATGGATGATGTAGTATATGAGGAATTCAAGGGTACCGGTAACATGGAGCTGGTTCTTAATCGTAAACTTCAGGAAAAGAGAGTCTTCCCTGCTATTGATCTTCCAAAATCAGGAACCAGACGAGATGATCTTTTGCTTTCACGAGATGAAATAAATGCTACTGAAATAATCCACCGTGCTGTCAACGGTGCGCGTTCTGAAGACGCTGTAGAAAAACTCATCGATATGTTTGCCCACACCAGGAGCAACAATGATTTCATGAATCTTGTAGTAAAATCAAAACTCTAAAATCCGGCTGTCCGCTATTTAAGCGGACAGCTTAATATTAATAACAGAAAGGAATTATATTATCATGGATATCTTGTGGTCGGATAAGAAAAGAACCCTTTTCGGCTTACCATTAAGTTTCACCAAATATACTCTTTCAGAAGACAGACTTTTTATTAACACAGGTCTTTTCACCTCTGTTGAAAACGAAGTACGTCTTTACAGGGTTCTTGATGTAAAACTGATCCGTACATTAGGTCAGAAAATGTTCGGACTCGGAACAATTCATATTTGTTCTGCCGATAAAACCATGGGTGATTTTGACCTGAAAAATGTCAAAAACCCTCATGAGGTTAAGGAATTGCTTTCTGAAAATGTAGAAAAACAGCGTCAGGCTAATCGGGTAATGAATCGTGAAATGATGTCAGATTCCGACACAGAAAATGATGACGAAGATAATTTTGATAATTCTAATAATTAAACCAGGAAAAACAATAAAGAGGCGGTGGAGATCTGATCTCCATCGCCTCGAACACTCTGACCCGGGTAAGCCGTTCCCCTGCCAAATGACTCCTAGCCAATGCTAGGTGGGTTACCTCAACTCATCGTCTGTCTTCCACTCCTACGCGAATAAATCGTGTCCGCAAAAACGGCGGTGGCATGACATCGGACTTTGTGACTGTCGGAATCCCGTTTAAAGTAAATGTAGGTTCAAATAAAACAGAAGCTGTCGTACTTCCCAGGATTAAGTTCTTGATTTACCTATAATATATACCGCAAAAGCCCACTAGTCAATAGTTTTCACAAATTTTTCTATTTTTTGTATACACTTCTCAGTAATCTCGTTCCCTTTCGTAATATTAGATTGTACCTTAATTTATGTAAGATATTTTTATAATTATAATATAATAAAATATATAAGTTTCTATCAATTTTCATTTTTTACTAGGGGGAGAGCTAAGATTTGAAAAAGACTATTTTATTAAAGAAACTAAAACTCACAGCGGGATTACTATTATCCTGTCTGCTTATTTCGTCATGCGGCAAAACCCAAAAAGAAATAACTTCTATATCGGATCTTAATGACAGCAGCAAAACCATCATGGTCATGACCGGAGAGGCTTCCGGCTATATCATTCCCAAATATATCCCAAATGCCAATATAATAACCGGAAACAACTTCTATTCCGGATATTCTGCAGTTCAGGATCGTAAAGTTGATGCCCTGGCCTTTGACAGTCTCCAATTAAAAACTTATATATCCCGAGGTTTAAAAGGTGTAAAGCTTCTCGATGAAACCGTAGATGAAGGTGTTGAAATAGCTGTGGGTATTTCCCCAAAAACAAAAATCCCCGACTTTGAAAACAGGCTGAATGATTTTATTGCAAAGATCAAGGCTGACGGAAGCTTAGATGCAGTCCTGAATAAATGGGTTGAGGGAAAAGATGAAACACTTCCGGATATTAAATCAGATCATAATTCTTCCACAAAACTGACCGTGGCTACGTGCGGACTGTTTGAACCTTACAGTTATTATAAAGGAACAGAACTTGTCGGTTCAGACATAGAATTATCAATGATGCTTGCGGAAAGTCTTGATGCAGATCTTGAATTTAAGGTTTATGATTATGATGCCATAATCGCAGCTGCCCAGAGCGGAGATGTTGACTGCATCCTTGCAAATCTCAACGCAACTCCGGAACGACGTGAGGCAATTTCTTTTTCAGACCCCTTATATATGATGTATCCTGGACTGTTAGTATATGATCCATCTACAAAAGCTGCAAGCGAATCTTTAAAAAAATATAACTCCGTTGATGAGTTAGCGGATAAAAATATCGCTTCACAGACAGGTACCTATTTTGACACCTTGCTCAAAAAGCGGCTTCCAAATGCAAATTACTCAACTTACAACACTTATGCTGATCTAATAAATGCATTAAAGACAGACAAGATCGACTGTTTCCTTGTTGATGAACCTGTGATCAGAATGACTATGCTTGAAGACTCTTCTCTGGATGTTCTTGATGAGAATGTTGATGAATTTGATTACGGATATATCTTCCCTAAAACCGCTGATGGCGAAAAACTCAGAGACCAAATGAATGAATATCTCTCAAATATCAAAGAGAATGGTACTCTTCAGGAATTGAATGATATATGGTTTGGTCCTGATGATTCAAAAAAAGTTCTTCCTGATTATGAATCATTACCGGGTCCAAACGGTGAGCTTTCTTTTACCATGTGTGAGGACTATCCTCCTTTTGCTTATATGAAAGACAATGCTCCTTCAGGATTGGAACTTGTCCTTGCTGCAGATTTCTGTAAAGAATACGGCTATTCCCTTAATCTTACCATCGCGAATTTTGATTCCGTAATTCCTGCTGTAACATCAGGCAAGGCAGATTTTGCCGCTGCTTCCATGACAATAACTGAAGAAAGAGCCGAAAGCGTTAATTTCTCTGAATCGTATTATACAGGTGGTGTAAAGCTTGTTGTTAAAAAGGAAAATCCAACTCAACTTGGTAACATTTTTGAGAGTCTCAAAAGCAGTTTCCAAAAAACCTTCATACGCGAAGACAGATATAAACTCTTTATATCAGGCATAATCACAACAATGTTTGTAACCATATTTTCTATTATTTTCGGTACTTTTTTGGGATTTTTGGTTTTCTTAAGTTGTCGTAAAGGAAATATATTTGCAAACAGTCTTACCGGATTTATGACCTGGCTCATTCAGGGAATGCCGATAGTTGTGCTTCTCATGATCCTTTACTATATTATCTTTGCAAAGTCCCCAATAGACGGTGTCTGGGTTTCTATATTTGCCTTCACGCTTACATTTGGCTCTTCTGTATTTGCCATGCTGAAATCAGGGGTATCTGCTATAGACAAAGGTCAGGAAGAGGCCTCTTTCGCACTTGGATTTACTGACAGAGAAACATTTTTTGGTGTTATTCTGCCCCAGGCAGCACAGTTCTTTATGCCCTCTTATAAAGCTGAAATAGTCAGCCTCATTAAAGCGACTTCGATCGTAGGCTACATTGCTGTACAGGATCTTACAAAAATGGGTGACATTGTCAGGAGCAGAACTTATGAAGCGTTCTTCCCACTGATAGCAGTTGCTGTAATTTATTTTATTCTTGCCGGTATTTTAACAGGAATAGTCGATATGATAACAAAAGGAATAAATCCTAAAAAGAGAAAGAAAAATGAAATTCTTAAGGGGGTAAAAACAGATGATTGAAATTAAGCATCTTCGAAAAGAATACAATAATATCACGCCTCTTAAGGATGTAAGCACAACCATAAATGATGGCGAAGTAATAACTATAATAGGTCCCTCAGGCACAGGAAAATCCACTTTTTTACGCTGTCTTAACATGCTTGAAAAACCCACAAGCGGACAGATTTTGGTAAACGGTGTAGATATAACAGAAAAAAACTGCAATATCAGCAATATTCGTAAAAAAATGGGAATGGTTTTTCAGTCCTTCAATCTTTTCGGACATATGACGATCATTGAAAATATCATGTATGCTCCTGTAAAGCTGCTTTCCAATAGCAGACAGGAAGCCTATGATAAAGGGATGGAACTTTTGCGTACAGTTGGTCTTGCAGAAAAAGCATTAAATTATCCTGATGAACTTTCAGGTGGTCAAAAGCAGCGTGTTGCCATTGCCCGAGCTCTGGCTATGGACCCTGATACGATTCTTTTTGATGAACCTACAAGTGCACTTGATCCAACAATGGTTGGCGAAGTACAGGCTGTAATACGCAGTCTTTCAAAAAGCGGAAAAACTCTGATCATTGTAACGCATGAAATGGATTTTGCCAAGCAGATATCAAGCCGTATTCTTTATATGGATGAAGGCGGGATTTACGAAGATGGAAGTCCCGAAGAGATTTTTAATAATCCAAAAGGAAAAAATACCATCAGATTCATACGCAGGATAAAAGTCCTGGAACTTTCTATAACAAATAAAGACTATGATTTTCTTGGCATAAATAATGATATAGAAAATTATTGCTACAAAAATAATATTCCAAGAACTATCTGCCTGAAAATAGAATCCGTTGCAGAAGAATTAATCCACAACATACTTATTCCCGAACTAAATGATCCTGATATATTTGTTTCTATTGAATATTCAGAAGACAAAGGTAATGTAGAGCTGTCAGTTTCATATAACGGAGCTCCTTTCGATCCGAAAGACAGCAGCGATACACTGGCATATACTGTCCTATGCGGAAATTCCGATTCAATAGAATACCAAAAAACAGATGGAAAATATACAAATCTCGTCAATATAAAGATAGTATAAAAATAAGCTGCATCCAGGATATCCTGAATGCAGCTTATTTTTCATTTAACTTTATGCTATTCCTGCGTATTTTCTTACCCAGTTATACTCTTCTTCTGAAAGACTATCCTTAAGAGCGGCACATACTTCTGTCTGATAACTGATATATTCTGAAAGCTCTCGTTCTGTCATAATACTTCTGTCGATGCCTCTGTCATCTATAGGAACCATTGTAAGATTCTCAAATTCCATGAACTGACCGTCATCTGTATGGATTCCCTTCTTTACAAGAAGAATGTTTTCGGTTCTGATTCCGAATTTACCTGCCTTGTAAACACCAGGCTCGTCTGAAACATCCATGCCTTCTTCAAGTACAGCTTCATTTTCAACGGCCTTCCATCTGATATTCTGAGGACCTTCATGAACATTCAGGATATATCCTACTCCGTGACCTGTTCCGCATTTATAGTCCATCCCTTCATTCCACATACGTGCTCTGGCAAGGATATCTACATTTCTTCCGGTACAACCATAAAGGAACCTGGCATTAAGAAGATTAAGCATAGAGCATGCCGTAAGAGTAAAGCATTTTCTCTCCTCCTCCGTAAGCTCACCAAGCACTATTGTCCTGGTAACGTCTGTTGTTCCTCCGTTATACTGTCCGCCAGAATCTACCAAAAGCATGTGTTCAGCCTTAAGCTCCACGGGATTCTCATTAGAAGGTGCGTAATGCATCATCGCAGCATTAGCTCCGTATGCACTTATAGTATTGAACGAAAGATCCCTGAATTCCGGAATTTCTCTTCTGAACTCCTCGAGCCTGTCTGATACAGACATTTCTGTCATCGGCTCTTTTCCGATATTTTCAACAACCCAGCGTATAAAACGTGTAAGTTGAACGCTGTCTTTTAAGAAGATCCTTCTCATATTTGATCTTTCACAATCATTTTTAACAGCCTTCATTTCGGTTGTAGGATTTCTTAATTCAATGATATCGGCTTTTTTCTTAATTCTCTTATAAAAGATATAATTAACCTGATTCGGGTCAAGCACTACAGCAGCATCATCCAGCTTGAGATTCTTAAGAAATTTATCTGTCTCATTGTAATCTCTTATCATTACGGCCGCCTTTTCCATTGCAGCTTTAAGCTCATCTGTTACGGCATCGTTCTGAATAAAAAGATATGCTGCATCCTTTGCAACATAAGCATAGCTCATCAACACAGGATTATATTCAACATCATTGCCCCTGATATTGAAAAGCCACATTATATCATCAAGGGAGCTTATAAATATACTGTCTGCACCCTCTTTAGAAAGTCTTTTTCTGAGTCTTTTTAATTTTGCAGAAGCAGATTCTCCAACAAGCGTATCTGCCAAAACCTCTGCCTTGCTGACCGGGAATGCAGGTCTATCAAATATTCCACTGCTCAGATCATTTTTTATTTCAAGCGAAAAGCCCTTTTTCTTTGCGATCTTTCTAAATGCCTTTCCTCTTGCTGCAGTAACTGTTCTGCCGTCAAAAGCAAAAACATCACCTTCTCCAAGCTTATCAGCAATAAATTCCTCTATAGTAGGAACACCTTCCTCACCCATCCTGTAAAGGTCGATCCCGCTGCCTTTAAGCTCTCGCTCCGCCTGAACAAAATAACGTCCATCGGTCCAAAGGCCGGCCTCATCCTGCATTACAACAAGGCTTCCGTTAGATCCTGTGAATCCTGAAAAGAATTCTCTTACCTTAAAATAATCATTAACATATTCTGAATTATGAAAGTCGGCCGTGTTTATATAATAAGCACTGACCCTTTCCTCTCTCATTGTATCTCGAAGACTTCTAAGCCTTTCTCTGATCAAATCGGGCTGCATATAATTTTCCTCCATCACAAATATTTTTTATCCGAATTAAATAGTTCCGATAAAAATACAATCACGAGTACAATTATAACACATACTGCCGGATATGATGAAAAAAAAATACTGTATCTAAAAACATATACTGAGCAACTTTGTTAGTTTTGTATTCAATAAACTCAATTTTCTCTTAAAATTAATTACAAGATTTCCTCAAATCTTAAGATATTTTCTTGAAATATACAAAAAAATAGATTACAATTGTTTCATAAAATAAGGAGGGCGTTAATATAATGGAAAAGAGGTTTGACAAAAACTTATATTGCTGGCTTTTTGTTTGGTTCTTAGGTTCTTTCGGTGTTGACCGTTTCATGAGAGGACAGATTCTTTTTGGAGTACTTAAGCTCATCACACTTGGATGCTGCGGAATCTGGTCACTTATCGATTTTATCATCTGCCTTGTTAAGGTATATGGTTCATCATTCGGTCAGGACTCAGAAGTTGTCTTCATTGACGGAAAGTACGCTAAGTAATTTTAAAACAGAATTAATTTTAGAGATTTATCAGAAAAACTCACTAATTTCTTAGTGAGTTTTTCTTTTTAATGAATGATATGAAAAATATTAAAGATAAAATAATTATAACCATAGGGCTGCTATTGTTTGCAGCCGCTGCATATTTTGGTTTTTACAGGTGCCCTGTAAAACTGATCTTCGGTTTTCCCTGTCCAAGCTGCGGAATGACGAGGGCTTTCAGAGCTGTTGTCCACGGAAATATAAATGAATCTTTCAGACTTCATCCTCTCTGGCCACTCGCAGCTTTAGCAATTATATTAATTATTCTAAATGAGCTTAAAATAATCAAACCTTCAAAAAAGCTCATTAATTTCGGTGCAGTTTTTTTCATCGCTGCCATTATTATCTGTTATGTCATACGGATAGTAACTCATACTCTCGTCTGGTAATTTACTCCATTTCGAAAGCACCGGTGTAGAGCTGATAATATGTTCCCTTCTGTGCGATGAGTTCATCGTGGTTGCCTCTTTCGATTATCCTGCCGTGATCGAGAACCATGATCGCATCAGAAT
>JAIKZC010000249.1 GCA_024682575.1 Lachnospiraceae bacterium
TTTCCAGCCTTGCAGCCTGCCCTTTCCACTGCCTGCTCGATATTGTCGGTAGTAAGGATTCCGAACATTACAGGAATTCCACTGTCAAGTGAAACAGCTGCAATTCCCTTGGAAACCTCGGCGCAGACATAATCATAATGAGACGTCGAACCTCTGATAACTGCACCGACGCAGATGATCGCGTCATATTTTCCGCTCTCAGCCATGGCTGCTGCTATAGTCGGTATTTCAAAAGCCCCCGGAACCCATGCTGCTGTTATGTTCTCATTCTTTACGCCGTGTCTTGTAAGTCCGTCAACTGCACCGCCAAGAAGTTTGTTAACGATTATCTCGTTAAATCTCGATGCAATGATGCCGACCTTCATTCCCTCCGGTGCTACCAGGTTTCCTTCTAAAACATTGATGTTATTCATTTTTTCTCTCCTTTTTTATTAAACGGCTTTTTCGTTGAAATTGTGTTTCAATATGTGACCCATTTTCATCTTCTTTGTTTCAAGATAGTGATAATCATATTTCTGCGGCTCTATCTCGATGCTGACTCTGGATTTTATCTCAAAGCCAAAGCCCTCGAGTCCATAGATCTTGTCCGGATTATTGGTAAGAAGCCTTAACGACTTAACTCCCAGATCCTCTAATATCTGTGCTCCGATCCAGTATTCACGGAGATCCGCCGCGAAGCCCAATTTTAAGTTGGCCTCAACGGTGTCATAGCCCTCTTCCTGCAGCGCATAAGCCTTGATCTTATTTAAGATGCCGATGCCGCGTCCTTCCTGGCGCATGTAAAGAAGGATTCCCCTGCCTTCTTCCTCGATCATCTCCATAGATTTCTTAAGCTGAAGGCCGCAGTCACAACGAAGAGAGCCAAAGGTGTCTCCTGTGAGGCACTCAGAATGAACCCTGCAGAGCACGTTTTCGCCGTCACCGATATCGCCCTTTACGAGAGCGATATGATGCTCGCCCGTGATGTCATTTATATATCCGTACATTTTGAACATCCCGCTGTCAGTCGGAAGACTTGCCGCTGCCTCCCTTATGACATGCTTATCGTGACTTCTGCAGTAGTCTTGCAGAGCGCTGATAGTGATGAACTTAAGTTCCAGCTTCTCTGCAAGCTTCCAGATATTATCTTTTTTCATCATCTGCCCGTCTTCTTCCATGATCTCGCAGCAGACTCCGCACTGCTTAAGCCCCGCCAGACGGCAGAGATCAACGGTTGCCTCTGTGTGTCCATTTCTTTCGAGGACGCCATTTTCCTTTGCTATGAGCGGAAATACATGTCCCGGTCTCCTGAAATCCTCTGCTTTCACATTCTCGTCAACACATGCCATTATGGTCTTTGACCTCTCAAATGCCGAAATTCCGGTCTTTGTATCCACGTGATCTACTGAAACGGTAAAAGCAGTTCCATGATTATCTGTATTTTTCGTTACCATCGGAGCGAAATTCAGCCTTTCAGCGATTTCCCTGCTCATCGGAGTACAGATAAGACCTTTGGCATATTTAGCCATAAGGTTGATATTCTCAGGTGTTGCATACTCTGCAGCACAGATCATGTCACCCTCGTTCTCCCTTGATTCATCATCACTCACAAGAATGATCTTTCCCTTTTTTAATTCTTCCAGCGCTTCTTCGATCGTTGCGTATTCCTGCATATTTCTTTTCCTCCTTACTCTTCTATCTCATCTGAGATCAGTCAAAATCTCTTTTATTCAAAATCCGTTTTCCAAAAGCTTCTCCATCGTAAGACCACCGCTTTCCTTTTCCGGTCTCAATGCCTTCATGATATATTTTCCGACTATATCATTTTCCAGATTGAGTCTGTCTCCGATCTTCCTTTCAGAAAATGTCGTTATCTCCATCGTATGCGGTATCAGCGATACCTTAAAGCATCTGTCATCGATATATGCCACCGTGAGACTTATCCCGTCTATGGCTATCGAGCCTTTTTCTACGATCCCGTCCAATATCGTTTTTTCAGCCTCTATCGTGAACCAAACTGCATTTCCATCATTTTTGATTGCCGAAAGAGTTCCAACACCATCTATATGGCCGCTCACGATATGTCCTCCGAAACGACCGTCAGCCCTCATTGCTCTCTCCAGGTTTACATAATCTCCGCTTTTCATCTCCGCAAAAGAGCTTCTGCTGATGGTCTCGTTCATGACATCCGCCGTGAAACCACTGCCTGTAAGCTTCGTCACCGTAAGGCAGATCCCGTTCACAGCTATGCTGTCTCCGACCTTGCTGTCCTCAGTCACAAGTGAGGCCTCGATCTCTATCGAGCATGATGCCGACCCCCGGCTTATTTTCTTTACTTTTCCCTTTTCCTCTGCTATTCCGGTAAACATCTTTTATTCCACCTTATAAGTTATTTTGACATCATCGCCTATCTCTTCCAGGCTCTTAAGTTTCATATCAACTCCATCTACAGGCTTCATTACATTCAGCCTTCCAACCGGGCTCCTGCCGTCCGATCCGAAAATTTTTGGAGCTATATAAACCTGCATCTCCCGGATAAGACCTTCCTTAAGCATAGAAGCATTCAGCTCCCCGCCGCCTTCGCAGAGGATACTGTCAATTCCTCTCTCTTTAAGATTTTTCATAAGTTTCAAAAGATCGACCTTTTTATTTTTAGGAAAATTCACTATCTTTGCGCCTTTTCCAATAATTTCTTTAATCTTTTCTGCCTCCGGCAGATCAACTCCGTCAAGGCTCTCCGGACTTATCTCACCTTCAGCGATCCCTTCGAAAGCTGTTGCTATGATGGTCTCGTATTCTCCTGCAGTTTTTATTATCCTGCTCTCTGTGCTTATTTTTAAGCTGCTGTCTGTGATTATCCTTATCGGACTGCGGCCATTTTCTATCCTGCAGTTAAGCATCGGATCATCCGCAATTACAGTTCCTATCCCTGCCATGATCCCCATGCAGCGGTGTCGTAGAAACTGCACATCCGCTCTTGAAGCTTCTGAGCTTATCCATTTAGAATCCCCTGTTACGGTCGCTATCTTTCCATCAGCTGTCATCGCATATTTTCCAATGACATAAGGAGTATCCGATGAAATATAGTGAAAAAATATGTCATTCAAGCTATCGCATTCATCTCTTAAGAATCCCTCAACGACCTCAATGCCGGCCTCCCTCAAGGCTTTAACTCCGCCGCCTGCGACCTTTGGATTCGGATCGGAGGAACCGACAATTACCTTTTTTATCCCATTTTCAATGATCGCCTCTGTGCAGGGCGGTGTTTTTCCATAATGACAGCAGGGCTCTAAAGTTACATAGATTTCAGCTCCCTCTGCAGATTCACTGCAGGCTGCCAAGGCGTTTCTCTCGGCATGAAGTTCTCCGTATTTTGCGTGATAACCCTCGCCGATTATTTTTCCATTTTTCACTATAACCGCTCCAACTAACGGATTCGGGTGACACCAGCCTTCACCTTTTTGGGCAAGCTCAATGGCTCTTCGCATGTATTTTTCTTCCATAATGCCTCCGAATTGAATTTTATATCTTTATCTGACTCATGAATTCCATGCCAATTTTTATACAAAAAAAGATCCTGAATCATCTTTACGATAAATTCAGGACCTTTGCCTTTTCAAAATAAGCATCCTGCGTATTCAAAAGAAATACGCCATCTGCATATCAAAAACCTTCTTCCATCCAGACTATACTGTCGGTCCCGGAATCTCACCGGAGTCATGCGCTCTCGCGCTAGCGGACTTTACCGCCGATCGGGAATTTCACCCTGCCCTGAAGACTTATCAACTTTATTCAATTAACTCGCTGAAAAAACTATATCACCATAATTTAAATTGTGCAATAGCTTTTTTTATTTTTCTGCAAAGCTTCCCTTTCCACTGAAGCTTGCGCTGTCCTTAAAGGTGATCACATCTCCGCTTACCGTATAGTCGATCGCGGGCTTAAGCTTTTTAAGCTTTATCTTTAACTTACAAGTTCTGCTCATACAAGTTATTCCCTTATACTTAAACGAATAATACTTTCTTGTAACTATCGGCAGCTGAACACTTCGGATAACGCCATTTTTCTTTTTGATGACGACACTGTCCTCGATACTGTGTCCGTGAAGCCTCCCATGACTAAAGTCACGGGCTTCCAAATAAGAAATACAAGAGAATAATAGCATTGCTATTGTTCTCTTTTTATTTCTTATACCTCTCTTTAGGAAAGTGGACTGCGTTTCTACCATACAGCCTAAGCTCAGATGCTTATGCCGCCAAAGACATAAGCTCCGCATTTAAGTTAATTAAGGTAGAGAACGTGCAGGTGCTTCTCCTAGCATACTGAGGGACTTTTGCCTCAATCGCCAACCTTGAACTCTCATCCAAGGATTTTAAGATTTCACGTATAAAATACCTTGCTCCGATATTATATGAAGCAGATAAATCACAATTATAAGTCTTATCATTCTTAAATTTACAAAGCTCATAGGTATTAAAGTCACCATCTTTACCACGAAGAACACGACCACTTCCATCATAAGCGAGTTTACTTGTTCCCCAGGCACAGACACGGCTTATCCTCATTCCAAGCCTGTGAGCTTTGTTTGTAACCATAGACTGAACTTCCTGACTGCGCCACATTTTGAGCTTTTGTTTTTTTGAACCACGGACTTTGCCGTTCTTGTCCAAATGCTCGAATACTATCACATCGGCATTATAAAGGACAGCTATATCCATGATATAATTTGCCGTCTTAACGGCAATGTCATGGTTAATGCCTTTGGCTTTAGCCCAAAGGCGTGGTGTTTTATAATTACCATACTGTTGTGCCTTCTTAATACGATTT
>JAIKZC010000264.1 GCA_024682575.1 Lachnospiraceae bacterium
ACTTTTTTTACAAAGACGGTTATTAACTTCCTTAAAGATTTCCTTAGGATGTTTTTTTCTTGAAGATGCTTCAAGCATAGTCTGTGCAAGCATCATAAAAAGTGCGGAAGGTACACCTTTATCCGATACATCTGCAATTATGAGAGCAAGATGATCGTCATCTACAAAGAAAAAATCATAAAAATCGCCTCCGACCGCGAAGGTTGGTTTCATAAATGCATATAGATCAAATTCTTTTCGAATCGGAAATTCATCAGGAAGAGCATCTGCCTGAATTTTTGCAGCAAGTGAAAGTTCCGCTGCCGCCTTGCTCTTGTCTTCAGCAAGTTTGTATATTTCTTCGCAGTAATTATCAATCTCAACTGTCAAATTTTCGAAATCCCGTGATAGTGATCCAATCTCATCATTTCTTCTGCTTGAACTTTTAAGTTTTTCTTTTACTTTATCACTTTCTTTCTCTTCAATATATTCCCTGATCACTTTCTTCATTCTTTTTACCGGTTTTAAAATCTCAAGATTAAAAAGCAGCAAAAGAATAGCATCTGCGATTATCAGATACAAAACTATACTTCCACCGGAATTAAACATTTTTTCCATTAGCTTCTTTTTTGTATCCGACCACTTTTGGTTAACAACAATTAAGGACTTTACCTTTCCTCCAATTATTAAAGGTCGCATTACACCTATATACTCTGTATTATCATTTGAAAAAATAACCTTTTCTATTTTTCCTTCTTTAACTTCAGCTATATCTGAATTTAATATTTCTTTTGCTGCAGGATGTTTATCGATTGTAAAGGGAATTATTTTTCCAAGCCATCTAACCTTATCACTACCGACAGTCAAACTATTATTAAAATAACTGAATGCCTTATCATTTCCAATATATTCAAAAATAGATACGAAGACATTTTCCTTCAAGGGTGAAGTCAAATATGTAGTCCGATATATATAGTCATACCATATTTCAGCCAGATATTTCTGTTCATCCTCCGACATTTCATTTATGCGCTCTATACTAAATTCAACACTGTTTTCTAAAAACTGATCTTTGATCTTTTCCTTCTCCGGATCTTCATATTTTACTACATCACCAAAATACGAACCCTCTTCTATTTCTATATTCATATTTTCAAAATTCTGTCTGCAGTAATCAATGAACCATCCAACAGATTCATCAGGAGCACCTATTCTGATCTTTTTCTCAACATTTTCTGCGATCATTAAAGTTTCAGATTTCTCTGAATCATACGCACTATGATATATATCCTGAGCTATCAGCACTAATGCAATTAATAAAGTAGCGAGAACCAAAGCTCCGACCTTAAAAAGAATTCCCTTATTAGAGATTTTCTGCATCCAACCCCTCCAGATAAACATTATTTGCTGAATCCCACAGTATTCCGGATTTTTCTTAACTCTTTGATTTCTTCAATAATGTCACCGGCCAGCATTGCATGTTCCCCATTCTTATCTCTGGCCTTGTCTCCGGCAATTCCATGAAGATAAACAGCTTTCCAGGCAGCCTCTTCAGGCTTTATTCCCTGTGCCAACAAAGAAACTGTCATCCCGGCAAGCACATCTCCGCTGCCTGCTGTTGACATGCCATTATTTCCGCTTGTGTTGATCATCTTCATGCCATTCGGCAGCGCCGTAACTGTTCTGGCATCCTTCAATACACAAATGATCCCGTGATCTTTTGCAAATTTTTCAGATATTTCTAAAGGTCTTTCCTTTATTTCTTTTATAGAAAGCCCGCAAAGTCTCGACATTTCACCAATATGCGGTGTAATTATACTGTTTTTCGGAACCTTATCAAAAAGCTTTTCATTTTCAGATAATATATTAAGCGCATCTGCATCGATGACCATCGGACGCTCTGCTCTGCTTAAAATGAATTCCAGCATTTTACGGGCAGAATCAGACTTTCCGATTCCCGGACCGACAAGTACGCAGTCCGACCATTTTATGGCTTCTTCCAGTCGGTCCTCATTTCCTTCGAAATCTGCATATGCTGCGATCAATGCCTCAGGAAGCCTGGCCTGTATGGCAGCTCTATTATTTTCATGTGTAAAAACCTTTACCATTCCGGCACCGGTTCTCATGGCTGCTGATGCTGCAAGCACTGCGGCTCCGCATATTTCATCCGAGCCCGCCGCGATCAGTATCTTTCCATAGGTTCCCTTATTAGAATCCTCTCTTCTTTCAGGAAGAAATATATCACTTTCATCCGGCGCAGTTATAAGCGGTTCTTTTTCCAAAGATTTCTCCGTGATCCCGATAAATGCCCTGATGATCTTTCCTGCTCTCAAAGCTCCCGGATAGAGCAGCAACCCCGGTTTCTTAAATGCACAGGCTACTGTATAGTCTGCATAAACAGCAGTTCCCATGACCTGACCGCTGTCAGCATTTACTCCACTCGGAATATCAACACTTACAACCTTTGCTCCTTTTTCCCTTAAAAAAATTACTTTGTTAACAGCTTCCGCAAATATTCCCTCAATATTTCTGTTAAGTGAGACTCCGAATATTGCATCTATAACGATGTCATAGTTCTTTTCAGGAATCCTGTCATATATTTCAATATCTTCTTTTAAAGCCCTCAAGGACTCTATCTCTTCTTTTTCCCCAGCTGAACATTTTTGAGGATTTCCGATAAGACAGAAATCCGGACAATAAGATTTTTCGACAAGTATCCTTCCTGCAGCAAATCCATCCCCGCCATTATTTCCGGGACCGGAAACAACCAGTATTGCAGGATTCTTCATCCTTTCCTGCTTAATAATATCCAAAACACAGTCAACAACCGCCAAAGCTGCCCTTTCCATCAAAACTGCCGATGGAATATGCATAACTGTCGATGTTCTTTCATCCGCTTTCAGCATTTCATCTTTTGTCAGTATATATTCCATATAGAAATTCCCTTCTCTTTAATCTCTCTTCTAAAAAAACTTTTTACCACAGAAAAAATTTCCATGATAAAAAGTTTTCTTAAAATCAATTTTCTTTTGTCTCAGAGCCTTCTGCCGCAGCTTCTCCTCCGGATTCAGCCTCTTTCTTAGCCTCTGCCTCTTTTCTCGCTTTTTCTTCGAGCAGAGCCTCCCTGCGTTTGATCATCTCCTGCTTTGCACCCTCAATATCATATCCGATGTCAAACATGTCCATAACTTCAGCCCCAAAAATATCAGAGAGCCAGGAATAGACTTCGATATTAACAATCTCCATGTGCTGCTTTTTTAAGATATTGCGCTTAAGCTCAACACGCATTTTCTTTATCCATGCACCTATCGTTTCGATATCTCTCGAATTATCCTTAAAAAGGGCGTAGCATTCTTCCATAGTCAGAAGCATAAGCTTATTATTTGCCTCACGCAGCTTTTTCGGAAGCTCCAGCATTTCATCCTCATATGCCTCGGTCTTTTCATTTATCTCATCGATAAGCCTTTTACTCTCATCAACGATCTTGGCAGCCTTTTTATCGCCGCCCGACTTACTTGCCTCCATGTTGGCAACAATGTCTTCCATGAGCTTGGCCTTAAGTTTTTTCATATCCTTAAGTTCAGTAGTTATTTTGCCCTGCCTTGATACCAGCTCATTAACTTCCTTGGCGACCTTATTCATTTCCTTTGATTCTTCAGCCTGCGTAAAAAGCTTGTGCCATTTATTATCCAAGGTAAGTATAGGAATATTTTTTTTACTTATAATGTCATTAAAATCAATATCATTTTCAGCCATCTATATCCCCCCTCATGAGAAAAGGCTAAATGTGAAACCCGCAAAGAATGCGGGTTTTATAAAATCTAAAAAATATTATTCTTACTGCATGGGAAATGCTGAAGGATTTGTGAGTGTATAAGAAAGTCTCATAAGACTTTCTGAAAGATGTACGCTCTCAACCATTACATTAGGCGGAACTTCAAGATCCACATGCGAAAAATTCCATATTCCGCGAATGCCGCTTTCCACCAGAGTACGGGCAACTGCTACTGCAGCCGTCTTAGGAATTGCAATTACCGCAATATCTATATTATTCTTCTTAACAAAATCCGATATTTCTTCCATTGGCATGATCGGAATTCCTCTTATCTCCTTACCCTTAAGGTCAGGATTAAGATCAAAAGCCCCCTTCATATAGAAGCCTCTTTTTTCAAAATTCGCATAACCCGCAAGAGCTCTTCCAAGGTTTCCTGCTCCCACAAGGATAAGATTATGCTTCTGGTCAAGACCCAATATCTTTCCAATTTCATCATAAAGATAGCTGACATTGTAGCCATATCCCTGCTGACCGAAACCACCAAAATTATTAAGATCCTGTCTGATCTGTGATGCCGTGACATTCATAAGTTCTGAAAGTTCCTGTGATGAGATCTTTTCCACACCCTCATCCTTAAGCTCTCCTAAATATCTGAAATATCGCGGCAGTCTTCGTACGACTGCTCTGGAAATTCCTTTTACTGACACTTTTTTCCTCCGTAACATAAACTTTCTTTCAAAAGTTAATGTTTTATGTTATTATTCAAATACTGTGAACTTTTCAAAATATACAGAAAAAGCGCACAGATATGCTATTAGATTTTTCTAATTGCTTACTTTAGTATAGGATATTGTTAAGTTATTGTCAAACATTAACAGCGAGGATTTTTATGCTTTTACAGGTATATAACGTAGAAAAAACATTTGTTGGAAAGACTGTTCTCGACGGCTGTTCTTTCCACATTGAAGAGCGCGAAAAATGTGCACTTGTTGGTATGAACGGTGCCGGAAAATCAACTCTTCTAAAGATCATAACAGGTGAAATGGAGGCAGATGGAGGCGAAGTCACCTTAAGTTCCGGAGCATCTTTCGGATATCTTGCCCAGCAGGAAGCTGTACGATCTGAAAATACCATATATGAAGAAGTTATTTCCGTAATGCAGGATCTGATAGACGAAGAAGCTGAAATACGTTCGCTTGAGGCAGAGATGAAAAATTTGAGCGGAAATGAACTTACCGCAAAAATGAACCGATATTCCGCCCTTACTCATGACTTCGAGTTAAAGAATGGATATGCCTTAAAAAGTGAAGTCACAGGCATCTTAAAAGGCTTAGGCTTTAAGGAGGAGGATTTTAACAAGACCATCAGCACGCTTTCCGGCGGTCAGAAGACCAGAGTTGCTTTAGGACGGCTGCTTCTCTCCAAGCCGGATCTCATAATGCTCGATGAGCCTACAAACCACCTTGATGTTGCTTCTATAGAATGGCTTGAGACATTCCTCAAAAACTATCCAGGTGCAGTACTCATCGTTGCCCACGACAGATACTTTCTTGATAAGATCGTCGGCAAAGTTGTTGAAATAGAATCCGGAAAATGCCGAAGCTATACAGGCAATTACACCGCTTTTTCAGAAAAGAAAAAGCAACTCAGAGATGCCGAAATAAAGGCTTATATGAATCAGCAGGCCGAGATTAAGCATCAGGAAGCCGTAATAACCAAGCTTAAGCAGTTTAACCGCGAAAAATCCATAAAAAGAGCCGAAAGCCGTGAAAAAATGCTTTCAAAAGTTGAAGTTCTTGATAAACCCATAGAACTCAACGATGCCATGAATCTTTCGATAACACCTTCCATCGAGAGCGGAAATGATGTCCTGACTGTTGAAAATCTCAGTAAGTCTTTCCCTGAAAACCCTCTTTTCTCTGATATTTCATTTGAGATCAAAAAAGGTGAAAGAGTTGCCCTGATTGGAAACAATGGTACAGGAAAGACCACCATGCTTAAGATATTGAACCGAATGGAACGCTCTGACAGTGGAAGTTTCAGACTCGGAACAAATGTAAAGATCGGCTATTATGATCAGGAACACCAGGTACTTCACGCTGAAAAGACATTGTTTCAGGAAATATCCGACGCCTATCCATCACTTAATAATACAAAGATACGAAATACTCTTGCTTCTTTCCTCTTCACCGGAGAAGATGTTTTTAAGCTTGTAGGAGACCTTTCCGGAGGCGAGCGCGGACGTGTGTCATTAGCAAAGCTTATGCTTTCCAATGCCAACTTCCTCCTCCTCGATGAGCCTACAAACCACCTTGACATCACATCAAAAGAGATACTTGAGGAAGCACTGGTAAACTATACGGGAACAGTTTTCTATGTAAGCCATGACCGTTATTTCATTAACCGTACTGCTACAAGGATCCTGGATCTGACCGGACATACGATAATCAACTATATCGGAAACTATGATTATTATCTGGAGAAAAAAGATGAGCTCAGCAGGATAAACTTAGGAACTTCCTCCGAAACAGGAAAGCTTATCAGCGGCTCTGCAGCAAAATCTTCCGGAGAATCTGATAACAAACTTTCATGGGCTGAAAGCAAGGCACAGCAGGCACGCATACGAAAGATAAAAAATGACATAAAGAAATGTGAAGAAACTATAGAAAAAAATGAACAGCGTTCATCCGAAATTGATGAACTTCTTACACATGAAGATATTGCAAGAAACGTTTCCGAATGTACCAAGCTTTCAAACGAACAGGCTGAGATCATGGCAGAAAATGAAAAACTTATGGAAGAATGGGAACGCCTTTCGGGTGAACTCGAAGGTCTTGAATAATTAAAAAACCGGCTGTAGAACCTTAAAAGTTCATACAGCCGGTTTTATTGATCAAAAGAAAATTACATATCCTCAAGCCTCTTTCTTACTGCCTTGATAAAATCAGCAGTATTAAGTACCTTTGGATTCTCAATAGTTGTTATCAGTGCAAGATCTTTTGTCATTTCACCATTTTCAATAGTATCAATAGTAGCCCTTTCAAGCTTATCGGCAAATTCCATAAGATCCTTCAAGCCGTCAAGCTCTCCTCTTTTCCTGAGGGCACCACTCCATGCAAAAATAGTTGCAACAGAGTTCGTACTTGTCTCTTCACCCTTAAGGTGCTTATAATAATGTCTCATGACCGTTCCATGAGCAGCCTCATACTCATATTTTCCATCCGGAGAAACAAGCACAGAAGTCATCATTGCAAGAGATCCGGAAGCAGATGCGAGCATATCACTCATAACATCACCGTCATAGTTCTTGCATGCCCAGATAAATCCGCCCTTTGACTTCATTACTCTTGCTACTGCGTCATCAATGAGAGTATAGAA
>JAIKZC010000278.1 GCA_024682575.1 Lachnospiraceae bacterium
GGATCTCGCAGGAAAGAGAGTACTCTACAAGGGTGACAGAGTTTTTTCCACCGCAGAATTAAAGATGGGACGCGGAAGCTCCGGAAAGCTGGTAACAGAAGTCAAAAAGGCTTTATTCAAGGCAGCGCCGGAATCTGAGCTTTCCATAACGGACGGTTCTCCGGGAATAGGATGTCCTGTCATAGCTTCGGTTAACGGAATGGATCTTGTCCTTATAATTGCAGAACCCAGCGGAAGCGGCATCAGCGATCTGAAGCGCTTATGCAAAACTGCAGAGAGCTTCAGGACTAAGCTTGCGGTCTGTGTAAATAAATACGACATAAGCCCGGAGTCTGCAGATGAGATAGAATCATTCTGCAAGGAAGAAGGACTGCCTTTTGTAGGCAGGATCCCCTATGATCCGCAGGCTGTAGAGGCTGTAAACGGAGGCGGTTCGGTAGTTGACAAAGACTGTCCTTCAGGCAGAGCGATCCGGAATATATACAGTGAATTAAGGAAAATCCTGGAATTGGATTGATAAAATAAATCAGATATCCCCAAAAAAATTTCAATATATAATTAAAAGGAGAAATATTATGAAAATTGCAGTATCAGCTAATGGTAACCAGATCTGGGCACACTTTGGTCATTGTGAGAACTTTATGATCTATGATACCGAAGACGGAAAGATCGTAAATGAGCAGTCAGTTCCGAATCCGGGACACAGACCTGGATTCCTTCCCAACTTCCTTGCCGATATGGGCGTTGAAGTTATCATCTCAGGCGGAATGGGCGGCGGTGCCGTAGATATCTTCAATGAGCGTAACGTTGAAGTTGTTCTTGGTGCTCAGGGTGATGCCCGCACAGCTGTTGAGGCATACCTTCGCGGTGAGCTCGAGTCAACAGGTTCTATCTGCCACGAGCACGAGCATGCTCATGAGTGCGGCGAGCACTAAAAAATTTATAAATAATAAGAATCCGGTGTCAGGAATTTGAAGACACCGGATTTTTTTGAATGCATTTTTTTTTATAAAAATTTTCGTCAGCTTTAATCGCATTTTAGTCAGGCAGAAATTAAAATGATGATAGAGAAATAGGTCATTAAACCAATAGTTTAAGATATTTTGGGATTAGGTGAGTTTTATGAGATTTTTATCAGTATTTTTACTATCCTTATTAATGTTTACGCAGATCGTTAATGCTTCGGACTGGCCTTTATCTACGGATCTCTTTGCGCAGGGATATACAAGTGAAGAAGTTGAAGAGCTGGCAGGCAAACCTAAGGGCTCGACGATCAGTTCCAATAAGGCTAAAAAGAAAAGTTCTGTATCTCGAAATGCAGAAGCAGCCGCAGAATCAAATGCCGGATCAAATGGACAATATCTGCCGCCCCAGTACAGTTACGATGAATTAGAATTTAATGAGTATCGTGTGAATTCACATGGACGGGTTTATTATCAGACCGAGAACAGAGGGTCGAGGATGGACGGTTTTGATGAATTCTATTACGTAAATGAACATTGACCCCTGGGAGGAAGTCAATGTTCATTTAAAGTTAGAAATGTATGGATGAAGTGTACGATGAAAGAGATGGGATGTCACGGAGTGCTGCAGTCGCGACGGACAGATAGACTGTGGAAAGGACAAAAAATGGGAATTAATGAGATCCAAAATATGATGAGTTTAGCTTCTGCAGAAGTGCAAGATGGAAGAAAAGTTGACTTAAGCGTTAGGAAAGCTTCTTTTTCAGAGGTACTCGAGGAAAAAGAGCAAAAATGTCCTTATAGTCATCTGGCAAAGGATGGAGTGATTGAATATAACGGTGTTACTTTTGTCTGTGATTACAGGACAAATTCCTTATGTCTGGGTGATATGTCAGATTCAAATAATGTCTTAAACATAAGTCTTCCAAGTGGTGGAAATCTGCTGGTAAATGTAGATAACCTTGGAGATCTGTCAAATGCTGCGGGGATGTTTTCTCCGGCTGACCTTAATGCCATTATGAGGGCTGTCGCCAAATATAATTTCTGCACAAAGAAACGTGAGGTAGATTTATCAGAGGCTATCAAGACATATGAAGAAACCCATAAATTGTCTGCGGAGGAACTGAAAGAGGAGAAAGACTGGCGGGATATGACAAGTGAAGAATGGAATAAGATACTTGAGGGTTTTGATGCCGGTGAAGTTTCTGCGGAGGATGTAGTTGATCATGAAAACAATTGGACAAGGAAGCTTAGAACAGATGACCAGACTATTCTTATGACTGCGAAAGAAGCTCAAAAAATGGAGAGTAATGCATTGTTAAAGTATGAAGAAATTCAGCTTTTAGGCGCTGGTATTACAATTGATCCCCGGGAATGGGTAAGGTAAATAAAATAGATCAAAAAAAGACATCAGATTTACTGATGTCTTTTTTGCTAGAGCGGAGAGGATGGGATTCGAACCCATGTGGCGTTGCCGCCAAACGGTTTTCAAGACCGCCTCGTTATGACCGCTTCGATACCTCTCCATATTTGCGTTATCTGTCACAATGCAATTAATGATATCAAAAAAATGTTTTTC
>JAIKZC010000357.1 GCA_024682575.1 Lachnospiraceae bacterium
CTATAAGCAGACGCGATTTTGCGATATCCAATGAAAATGATGACTATCTGGGACAGGTATCATTAAAAAATATTGATGATGATGAAGGAAGCGCAGAAATATCAGTAGTGTTGAAAGGCGGATTTCATGGAAAAGGAATTGCGGCTGAAGCTGTAACACAACTTATGAGGATAGGATTTTACGGATTGCATTTAAATGTGTTATACTCCTATACGAAAATTGAGAATAAAAAGGCCGTGAGGCTTTTTGAAAATCTGGGCTTTGAAAAGAAGGAAGCCGGAGAAGGATCATTTTTATTTGTTAAAGTATTTAATTGCTGATAAGCAATGTTTTTACGAGGTAAGGGACGGAAAGATAAGGATGAGATCAAGGAATAGGTTTTTGAGAAAAAGACCTGAAGGAGAAAAACTCTATGAAACGTCTTCTTATAGTTACTAATCAGCCGGCTCCCTACAGGGTGGATTTCTTTATATATCTGCAGGAGAGCTACGCTGAAGAATATGATATCTGGGTACTGTTTTCAACGGGAAATGAATCCAGCGAAAGAAAATGGAAAGCGAATGAGGAAAAGCTTAAAAACAAGGTTTTCTTAAAGTCAAAGGTTTTTAAGTTCAGATCTTCTTATGATACTTCTGAAAAAATAATAACTTACGGTGCCGGTAAACGTCTTGATGAAATAAGACCGGATGTAGTAGTCTGCAGTGAGTATAATTTCACTTCGCTTGCAGTAAAGCACTGGTGTAATAAGAACTCTGTGCCTTTTATATCCTGGACGGATGGAACACGTTTTTCTGAGAGGAATATAAAGCCTCATCAGAAGTTATTCAGAAAATATATCATCAGGAAGAGCGCAGCGTTTATTGCTAGTTCTGCCTCATCAATGGAGAATCAGATCAGTCTCGGGGCAGATATGGATAAAATCCATATAAGTGAGCTGGCTGTTGATATAAGGCAGTATGAGAATGCGGGTAAAAATTATAAAGCGAATAATACGTTGATCGCCGTTGGATCTTTCATTGAAAGAAAGGGTATAGATCTGCTTTTTAAGGCTTTGGCTCTGATTAAGGATCTTGACTGGAAACTTAAGCTTGTAGGAGACGGACCTGAAAGGGAAAAACTAGAGGCAGAGGCAAGGAGACTTGGTATTTTAGAAAAAACAGAATTCGCAGGATTTTTGTCAGGTGATGAACTGACGAGAGCTTATGAAAGCTCCGGCATTTTTGTATTTCCCACTAGAGAGGACTGCTTTGGACTGGTTACTATGGAGGCGATGTGCTGTGGACTTCCGTGCATTGTTTCTAAATATGCTGCCAGTTCCTATGATCTGATAGATAACCTGGAGAGCGGGGTGATCATAGATCCTTATGACAGTGAGAAATTCGCCGCGGTAATTCAGAAACTCCTGAATGATGATTCGCTTAAGATCTCAATGTCGGAAGCGGCCAGGTCAAAAGTAAATGATTTCGCCTTTGATAAAACGGCAGAGCCTTTTATAGAGGCGGTTAAGGCAGCAGATAAATAAAATGAATATTCTTCTTATACACAATTTTTATAAAGTTCCCGGTGGGGAAGATACGGTTTTTAAGAATGAAAAGGCCATGCTGGAAAAGCATGGCCATAAGGTTTTTACTTATACGAGAGATAATGCTGAGCTGGACAGCCTGACTCCGGTCGCTAAAATCAGTCTTTTTATCGATGCAGTCTATTCTGAAAAGACTTACAGGGAGGTTCAAAAGCTTATTGATGAGAATGCTATTGATATAGTGCATGTTCACAATACCCAGTTCATGGTGAGCCCTTCTGTATTTGCGGCAGCTAAGGATAAGAATATCCCGGTTTTCCAGACGGTGCACAATTTCAGAATGCTCTGTCTTAATGCAATTTTTTTCAGAGATGGTCATATCTGTGAGGAGTGTCTTCAGAAGGGGCTGAAAAACGGAGTTAAGCATAAATGCTACCGTGACAGCAGACTTCATTCATCGCTTGCTTTGAGGATACAGATGGCTGCAAGGGCACATAAAACCTACAGGGGAGTGAATTTCATCTGCCTTACTAAATTCAATGCATCTAAGCTTAAGGAAATCAATAATGGTGGAAGAAAGATAATTGACAAGGACAGGATTTTTGTAAAACCGAATTTCATGCCGGAAATAAAAAATGATATTGGTGATAATGAGCCGCTTAAGAAGAACGGCAATAATTTTATTTATGTCGGAAGACTGGATAAGACTAAGGGCATAGATATCATCCTCGAGGCATGGACTAAGGTGAATGATGATAAGAAGCTCATTATCTGCGGCAGCGGGCCTGATGAGGAATGGTGCAAAAACTATGCTTTGGAGAAGGGACTTTCTGAAAAGGTTGATTTTAGAGGAAGTCTGGAGCATAATGAGGTAATATCGCTTTTAAGAAAATCCGATGCGATGCTCTTCATGTCAAAATGGTATGAAGGCTTTCCGATGACTATCATTGAGGCCTTTACGGCAGGAACGCCGGTGATCGGAGTGAATCTTGGCAATGGAGGAGATATTATTGCCGGAATCTATGGAAGTCGGGATAGGCTTTTAAAATTTGATGATAATTTAGCTGACTCGCTTAAGGATGCGATAGATGGATTCAGAGCAGAGGATTACGTTTTTGACAGAACTTCTCTTGCAGCATATGGAGAAGAAGAGAATTATAAGGCTTTAATGAAGATATATGAGACCGGAAGCCGGACTGAATGACTGGAATGAAAGGAAGCTTGATTTTAATGGATAAGATTTTTGTTACAAAGTCCTCGATCCCTTCGATCGAGGAATATATAGAAGAAATAAGACCTGTATTTGAAAGCCATTGGCTCACGAATGCAGGGGCGAAGCATGAGGAGCTCAGGGAAAAACTCAAAAAATATATGAAAATTCCTAATCTGGCACTGACAGTCAATGGTCATCTCGCCATTGAGATCGCTCTTCAGATGCTGGGGCTTGATCATGGTGAAGTGATAACAACACCTTTTACTTTTGTATCTACGACAAATGCCATTGTAAG
>JAIKZC010000368.1 GCA_024682575.1 Lachnospiraceae bacterium
GATACCGCTGTTTATGCAGAAAATATGAAAGATAAGATAGAGCTGCAAGGTACAGATGAAGATGAGATCTTCAAAGGTCTGAATAACTATTTCCGAAAGCTCGCTGAAAAACAGATCCGTATCGCATTTGAACAAGCAGAAAAAGAAGTACAGGACCTGCATCAAAGAACCAAGGAAGGAATTGAGACTGCCAGACTGAATGGCAAACAGATTGGTCAGCGGCCCGGAAATAAATTGAATGTAAAAAAACGAGGACCTGCAAAAGAAAAGATTCTGAAGTTCAGTAAAGATTTCAATGGAAACCTTTCAGATCCTGAATGCATTCAGCTTGTCGGAGTGAGCCGAAATACATATTATAAATATAAAAGAGAGCTTAGGCAGACAATAGTCTAGTAGGAGGGATTAACCATGAGCGTGATACTTTCAGACAAATACTTGATGGCTAGAGAGATGGGCTTTGTTGATCAACTTATAATTGCCCCACCTGAGAACGTGCCAGAGCTCGCCGGATATATCCTTAAAATATCCGTTGATAAGGTAAATATTAATCCATCAGATCATAAAATAGAACTCCATGATGGTAACAAATGGGATAAAAAGCTTTACAAGTTCAATTACATGTTTGAAAAGGCTGAAAAAATCAAAGGTAAACCTTCAAAACAATACCACTATACGGAAGAAGAACTGATAATTCTTTATGGTTCAGCCAAATCTTCGACATTCAGAAAGCAATATGAGCAGAGAACTTCGACTTTTTCCTCCGGATCCGGAAGCTTAGTGAGATGCAAATATGTTGATTTTAATTTAGGCCATGAAGTTATTAATTGGTTAATCGCCCCGGATTCATGCTCAAAATGGGCTTACGAATTGGACTACGATCCACTTAGAGATGCAGGAAAACATGACAGAGACGCAAAGGGATTTAAGTTATTAGACGAATATCATGTAGACGATATTTCGATTTTCGTAGAAAATCGTCAGCTCCAACAACTCTTACTAGACTTTGAGGATACACTTAAGCTAAAACTTGGTTATGGAATAATTGAAGAGTCAGGACTAACTAATCGAATAATTGATGAAGCACTCCAATTTATTCCTGACGAAGTGCGTTTTCAAAAGCTCTCCGGCTCACTCTACGAAACAAAATACGCGAAAGAATTAAAAGAAAAGCTTGCCACTTATTGCGCTGACATTAAAAACGAATGCAAACTAACTATCGAAACTTGTCGTCATGACAAGCTCAATGAACTGACAAACCAAATTAAAGAGCTGATAGGTATTGATGTTAAATTTAATAATTGATTAGAAGATAGCGATTATTTTAGATCGATTATAAATTTAACGCTCCTAAGATCTATAACATTTACTTAGTTCAGTACTATAGCACTAATCAAACCTGATAATCCTGAACATATCATTACTGGAACATTCCACATATTTACAACAGCATATAAGAGGCATAAGGAATCTGTTGGTGGAGAATTAGATTTCAAGTTGCAATTAGATGAATCAAAGTTGTATTTAATTGATGGTGTGTTATATAACAGAAATGAAGTCGGAAACTTTGTATGGGCATATTTTCTTGAATCAAAGGGATATGGACTTTTAAATGGAATATTGGCTCAAGGAGGGTCTATTGTTGGATCGCATAGACTGGATGAGTCATGGGATAGAACGGCACGTCATAAAGGTACAGCATATTATAAAAAAAGAAAGAAAAAATGCGATGGAGATAGTTAAAAAATTATTAATGGTAGTAAGTTCAATAATCATTATTGTATTAGTAGCTTTTATTCTTCCTCAGCTTGTTGAACAAAATTCTTGCAAAAAGGACTCTCTGGCGGCTGATGAATTTCTTAGTATCTACGATTATTTAGAGGACAAGGAGTTTTCTACAGCTAAGATTGAAGGATCGACTCTTGTGCTTGAAGATAAGGATTTTAATACTATTGAAGAGTATGATCTGGATAAAAAAATAAAATCAAAATTGCGATATATCGAAAATAGGGACACAAGCATGATATTTTGGATGTCTGGTTTTGATGACTTAGAGGGAGTTATGTTCATGAAATCCGGATGGACAGATGAGGCATGGAACGGATTAGTGAGAATAAAAAAGATACACGGAAACGCCTATAAAGTGTACACGTTTTCATAACATACGATTAGCTTAAGGAAAATGCATATTGCGGATTACAAAACAAATGAGATTGAAAAAAACGATAGTAATGGTAATGTCAGTAGTGATTACCATCACAATAGCGTTAATCTTGTTGTCACATAACAAACCCGGAATCCAGCTTATTGAAAAAGAATCATATTTTGACACCTTTGAAATAGTCGATGGAGAAACGAGGATAATATGCGTATTATCAGTAAAAAATAATACGAATAACGACATTACATTTAATGTTAATGCAATATTTGATCAAGATTATAAAAATGGACTAGTCTCGGATAAATCTATTGAAGGCGTATGGAGTGATACAGGGATGACAGAGATTTCGCTGGCTCCAAAAGAGCTAATAAAAAGCAGAGAATAATTTCTCTGCGAGTGTGTGAAAATTTTTCTGTAAAAGAGATTTCCTAAGATAATTACGAGCTGAATGGTGGTGAAATATCCATTGTTCAGCTCGTTTTGACTATATATAATTCCGCGAATTTCGTCAAGCGTTATGTTAGAATGAATGCATATTATATTCCAGGATAATTTATGAAAGGGATAAAATGGAAAAGAAATTAAACTCCAATCATCTTAAAATAATAGCAATTATTGCCATGACGATAGATCATGCTGCCAATTTATTCTATCCATCGTTCCCCGCACAGCCGCTTCC
>JAIKZC010000391.1 GCA_024682575.1 Lachnospiraceae bacterium
TTACTGTTTTCATAATTTGCCTCCTCAGATCACAAAATTCTCCATATATCTCTTGCTGAGCTTAAGGCTGTCGATCACTTTTTCCTGACTTCCTTCAAATGCCTTATCCTCAACCTCTATGCAGGTGTATCCGTCATAGCCGATATCTGTCAGCGCGCTTACATATTTGCCCCAGTCTACATCTCCGAGACCCGGAAGCTTCGGTGACATGAAATCAAGCGGGTAAGCCATGATACCGCAATCATTTAATTTATCACGGAAAACTTTGATATCCTTATAATGTACGTGGAAGATCTTATCCTTAAATTCATAAATAGGCTTGATGTAATCGATCATCTGCCATACAAAGTGTGAAGGATCATAGTTGATACCGAGATTTTTGCTCGGGAGTATCTCAAATACCTTTCTCCAGATGCTCGGAGTCGTCATGAGATTCTGTCCGCCTGGCCACTGGTCAGGACCGAAAAGCATCGGGCAGTTCTCGATTCCGATCTTTACGTTTTCCTTCTCTGCCAGCTCTACGATCGGAGGCCAGATTTCTTTTACAAGCTCTAAATTTTCCTCTACATTTTTGCTCTGGTCTCTTCCGATAAAGGTTGTTACCATGCCGATACCGAGCTTGTTTGAAGCCTTTATAAGATTTTTAAGATGCTCAACTGCTGTTTTTCTCTTATCGAGGTCTGCATCCATTGTGTTCGGATAGTAGGCAAGTGAGGAGATCTCCACGCCCTTTTCCTTGGCATAGCTCAAAATATGCTTTGCATAATCTTCATCCGAAAGTACTCTTTCAGCATCTATATGTGAAACTCCTGCATATCTTCTCTCTGCCTTTCCTGCAGGCCAGCAGGCAACTTCCACGCATTTGAAGCCAAGCTCTGATGCCGTATCCATCATTTCTTCGTAATTACTCTGATCTAATATTGCACTTACAAATCCAAGCTTCATTATTTTTTACCTCCGTTTATATATGAAACCGCGCTCTTGGCGGCTATTCTTCCTGTATTAAGCGCAAAGCCCATGGAATTTCCGGGAAGAAGGAACATATAGCTGTCATCATAGATATTGCAGGCATCCGCTCCTGCTGCATAAAGTCCCTTTACCGGTTCGAAGTCCTTATCACAGGCCTCGCAATTTTCGTTGATCCTTATTCCTCCGACTGTTCCGTATCCACCCGGATGGATTGCTGCTGCAAAATATGGGCCTTTCTTTATCGGCTTAAGGAATTTCGGATCCTTATAAAATTCGCTGTCATAGTGATCACAGTATCCGTTATATTCTTCAACTGTCTTAATTAATGTCTCTTTGTTGATTCCGCAGTTTTCTGCAAGCTCTTCTATACTGTCTGCCCTGAAATAATTTTTTGAACCTCTCTTAATTATTTCATCAAATCCTTCATGAAAATCTGAAACATCCGGATCCGGCGTTACGAAGCTCACAACATCAACTCCGTTTTTTTCATAATATCTTGCTGCCTCATCGTCAAAAATAACAAAGCAGGTCTTATCTTTCTGGTGATCCGCAACATTGCTGAGGTAGGTTGTATTCTGCATTTTCTCCTCATTCATGATGCGTCGTCCCTGCTTATTTACGATAAGGTTTGGCTGGCGGACAACATTTGTGACGGATCCGTTAGCTCTTTCAAGTCCGCCTATGTCCGCTGCCATTTCTATCCTTACGGGAAGCTGGTCTGCGCCTGCCTCCCATGCCATTCTGAGTCCGTCTCCGGTCAGATTTGGTATTGCAAAACTGAAAAGATTTTTACCATGTTCGAAGCCCGTAAGCTCCTTTATCATTGCCTTATTTCCGCCTGCACCGCCTGTGGCAACTACCGCAGCGCTGCAGTTTATCTTAATTTCCTCGCCCTCTTTTGTCTCCGCGATAATTCCGCAAATTCTGTCATTTTCTTTTATGAGTTTCTTTGCCGAATGCTCGAAGAGGAAGGTTACTCCCTTTTCTTCCGCAGATTTCTGTAATTTCTTATTCATGAAAGAAGCTGCTGCAGGTCCGATGCCCTTGTCAGTCTTTACGATATGCCAGGTGCATTCGGACTCCGGGAAATAGCGGAAGGCGCCTTCGAACTCAACCCCATGAGCCTCCAGCCATTCAATGGTCTCAGCCGACTGGCTGAAATAGCGCTTTATAAGCCTGGCATCCACGTTGTAGTGGGTGTATTCCATGAACATTTTGAATGCCTTTTCCACCGTAACGCTCTCCATCTGTGAGCGCTGGTATCTCGTACCTATTCCGAGCGGTCCCATTCCTCCGTTTGCAGCTCCGCCGACAACACGCGACTTCTCAACTACTACTACCTTAAGTCCTGCTTCGACCGCCTCCACAGCCGCTGCAAGTCCTGCCGGTCCTGCTGCAATTATTCCCAGATCTGCATCATATTCTCTCATTTCTTTTACCTTACCTTTTTAGCTTAATCTTCTATGGCTCTTCTCAAAGCCTCCTGGTGACGTCTCACCTGCTCGATGCTGTCAACCTCCATGTCAGCTCTCAGATGCTCGCCGCCTTCATATTCTGAACTTAAAAATCCTTTGTAACCCGCCTTCTTAAATGCCTCTACAACCTCAGGAATTGCAACTGCTGTTTCCTTATAATCTTCATGAACATTGTAGAATTTAGCATGTGTATGGAAAATATAGTCGATATTGTCGATGATATCCTGTGGTTCTGACCATGAATAAGTGAATGAAGAGCCTGCATATTCCATATCTGCCGGGCCGCCGCCTGCATTCTTTACTGCATCCATCATTTCCTGCATTCCGTTTGCCATGCGGTATTCCATATTTGCCTTGCCAAGATTCAGGTCGTATTTGATCTTTACGAATCCCTTTGCGATCCTCTTTGCATAAGCATCATCAACGATCTTGATACATTCTTCCTTTGCGCCTTTTCTTCTTGCCTTGTCCCTTACTACATCCGGGATATTTCTGCAGAAGATTCCCATGTCAGGGATAAATCCGAAATACTTTGTCCCGGTTCTGTTGATCATTTCCATGTAACCATCTGCCCAGCCTGAATTAAGTGAGAAAGGAGCGTGTACCTCGAGTCCGATCTTTACTCCCATTTCCTCTGCATAATCAAGGCTTCCCTCGATTACATCCATGGGTGTTGAAACCAGTGTACGAAGGTTAGGGAAACCAAGAAGTGATGCCAGTCGGATATCCCTTTTCATCATATTTATCTGCTCGCCCAGTGATAATGTACGGTTATCGAAAATCCTGTTTTCAAGGAATGCATCATAGCAGGAAGGCTCAAGGCCATACTTTTTAAGCCAGCCAAACCATTTATCCCTGAATTCTTCTGTCTCTATAGGCTTCGGAAAGCGCTTGATCATCTGCTCTGCCAGGAGCTCCACACCTGTTGCTCCTGTAGCTGCTGTCTCTCTTAAAGCTCCCTCAAGGTCGAGCTTTCCGTCATAATATTCATCCTGATAGCTGTAAAGTGAAACACTTCTTTTAATGTCGCTCATTTTTCTGCACCTCCCTTAAATCTCAAAATCCGCTTCATTCGTGCTTTCGATCTGGAAAGGCATGTAAGAAGGTGCTATTACCTGAAGGACTTTCAGATGATGCTTTCCTTTAGAAAGTCCGCCGTCTTTCATCACGGAAACCTCAGCGTATTCGCCGAATTCCCAGCGATAATCACTGTCTATAACTGTTCTCATCTCTTCAAGTGTAAATGTCTCTCCGTTCACACCGAATCTGACGTCCTCTCTCTTTACTTCTTCACCATCGATAGTTACTTTGATATCACGAACTATAGAAAGGGTAATTCCTCTGTAATACTGTGCTTTCGTCTCGAAGGAAAAGCCAACGACTTTTCCTTCTATTTCTTTATTTTTGAAAGCATTCGGATTAAAGATTACTCGTCCTGCCATTTTTCAAAAACCTCCTAAATATCAGTCAAAAAATACTTCCTTACCGGTCTCTGCGGATTTATAAATACCCTCAAGGATCTGAGTTACTACAAATGCCTGCTCAGGCTTTACTAAAGGCTCTGTATCATTGATGATAGCTTCAAGCCACTGTTTCTGCTCTCTTACACCTTCTGCTGAAGCTCCGCCTTCAAAGAAATCAACTACGCCTGCAGGAGAAATTGTCTTTTCCATGAGCTGGTTGTGCTCTACTGTGTTATAGATGAGCTCATCCTTAGGATAGCTGCCGCCGTGGTGGATCTCAGCACCTGCTCTGGTTCCGCAAAGTGTTGTGGAAGCCTCCATTGACTTAAGTACATTCAATGCCCATGATGCTTCGAGGTAGATTGTTGCACCGTTCTTCATCTTTACAAGACCGAATGCGGAATCTTCAACCTGGAATGTCTTAGGATCCCATGGACCGAATACATTTCCTTCCGGACCGTGCTCATCACGTCCAAGCTTGTAAAATACCTGACCTGAAACTGAAACAGGCTCGTAATTGTTCATCATCCAGAGTGTTATATCAAGTGCATGTGTTCCTATATCGATAAGAGGACCGCCGCCCTGAAGCTCTTTGTTCGGGAAAACTCCCCATGTGGGAACTGCTCTTCTTCTTAAAGCATGTGCCTTTGCGAAGTAGATTTCTCCAAGTTCACCGGCTTCACAGGATGCGTGAAGTGTCTGGGTATCATCACGAAGTCTGTTCTGATAACCGATGGTGAATTTCTTTCCTGACTTCTTCCAGGCTTCGATCATCTTTCTTGCATCTGATGTGCAGTGAGCCATGGGCTTCTCGCACATAACATGCTTTCCTGCCTCAAATGCTGCTACTGTGATAGGGCAGTGTGCAACGTTCGGTGTACATACATGAACTACATCTACGTTGGGATCGTTTACCAGTTCCTTATAATCTGTGTAAACTTTTGCATCTGCTGTTCCATATTCCTTAGCTGCCTTCTCTGCTCTTTCTTTAATGATGTCGCAGAAAGCAACAACTTCGTTTAATTCTGAATTTGCCTTAAGTGAAGGAAGATGCTTCTGATTTGCAATTCCGCCACAACCTACAATACCTACTCTTACCTTTTCCATTTTTTATCTCCTTTTTAACTTTTATTATCTTTTTTAT
>JAIKZC010000405.1 GCA_024682575.1 Lachnospiraceae bacterium
AGAGGGGCAGACCGAAAAAATCTGCTGACATAAAAACGGATAAGAATAAAACGAATAGTAATAAACCTGATAAAAATTCCGGTGATAAAAAGTCAGGAGGTAAGAACGATGGCTGATGTTACAGTTCAAGATATCTTTGAAAAGTTCTTACCAATGATTGCTGACCGGAAGTTTACAGATGAACAGTTTAATGTCTATTTCTATGCCAAGGACTATAAGTCTAACGGTAAGTACAGGCCGTTTTATCTCTCTGGCGAAAAGTTCCTGTCCCGTTTTCTTATGCATGTGCTTCCTTCAGGATTTGTGAAGATCAGATACTATGGGATCCTTGCCTGCAGGTGCAAGAAAGAAAAGGTGACTCTGTGCAGAAATCTCATCGGGTGCCAAAAATACTTATTAAGGGTTCGTGATAAGAACATAGCTGAAAAGCTCAAAATCTTATATAACCGTGATATCTGCAAGTGTTCCAAGTGCGGAGAACCACTTACGAGCTACTCTGTCAGAGGACGATACATGCTCTGTTAAATGTAGTAACTGAATATATTTTAGAAGGCCTTTTCTGAAGGCTTATTTTTCGTGGGATGATTTGTCTGTTCTATTAAAACGAGAAGGCGAAAGTCTCTTCGATCCGGTATGAAAGCTCCAAAATAGCACAAGGCAAATCGATTGAATTTCCACAGCGGCTATCCGGACGCGACTTAGTTCAATTAGTTAAAAAACGGCATGAAGCACGAACAAAAGGGTGGATTACAATACACTGTAATCTGCTTTTTTGTTCGGGCTTACACCGTTTGTTTACAAATTAATATTACTTTCTAACTCATTAAATTTTGTCTGTCTTTTGTAAGATTATCTTCGGAGTTAACCAAGCAGCAATGATCCCAACACTGTAATAAGAGCATCATATACTCCATACTTCGACATCCTCTGCATGATGTAATTTGATGTTTCCTGATTCATAATAATGCACCTCCTCGGTTTTTTGAGGAGCATTATAACGAATCCAAAATTGTGGTTGGAGCTTGTTATCGGATATTCATAAACAAATCGTCTAATGTGATCACATTTGCGAAAACTCCGCTATATTCATTTTTTACAAGCCCGTTCGTGGTGATAAGTGTATTATGTACTACCATTTTTCGTGAAACTGCTTTTGAAAGTGTTTCCTGTCTGCGCATCAAAGTCTTATAGTATGCTTTGGTAACCATAAAATCATCCGAATAAAACTTTATCTCACACATATTTATAACATTATCATTTCTACAGAGAAGAAGGTCTATCTGCATCCCCTCCGCATCGTCATCTCGTTTTGACCATGCAGAATTTGTAGTTATAACTCCGGATATCCCAAGTGCATCCTTTATCTGATCAATATGATTAAAGCATACATTTTCAAACGCAAATCCCCTCCAAATAACAACTGAAGGTTCTGTTGTATTTTGTTGCCAAAATTTTGGGTTATTCCTAGGCTGCAAGTTTAAAAAATGCAGATAAAACAAGCAAAATGGGTCTATCAGTTTATAGTGTTCTTCACGTTTACTATGCCCAAAAGGAACATATTTTATGATAAAGTCACTTGCAATCAGTGCATTTAGATTTCGGGACAAGCGACCGCCATCGGATATTTTTAACTTATCCGTTATCTCACGTCTTGTATATCCGGCATTTCGTGTGTACAGCAAGCGTACTATGGATTTTACAGCCTCCGGATTTACAAACACAGAGTCAAAGAGCCTGTCAAATTCGTTAAGCAGCTTCGGTTTTTTCGCGAAAAACATTTGATCTACATTCTGTGCAAAACTCTTCTCTCCATCCATATACCCCATATAATAGGGAATTCCACCAAAGATCATATAACTCTGAACAATATCATATCTCGAGAAAACAACATTATTTTCTTTATAAAATTCTTCGCACTCATGTAATGTAAACGGCGAAAGCTTTATCTCATAAGTCACCCTGTCGTATAAGCCGCCATGACTATTTATGAGTTTATCTAAAATCCACGAATTTGCACTTCCGCAGACAATAACCATAAGGTTCTTTCTATGGCATCCCCAATTGTTCCAAAAGCCCTCAAATGCCCTTACAAATCCCGACTGAGGTGTGTCCAGCCAAGGCAGTTCGTCCAAAAAAACAACCTGCCTGGATCCGTCATCTATATTTTGCAGATGCTTTTCCAACAAAAAGAACGCTTCCAGCCAACTCTTGGGCTTATCTGTCTTTTCCATACCATAAAACAGAAGCGAATTATAAAAATGCTCGAGTTGTGCCTTAAGCAGTCCTCTTGCTTCTTCATCTGCAGGCGACAGTGCCGCATGGCGAAATGTAAATCTGCCGGAAAAAGTTTCATCAATCAAATATGTTTTTCCTACTCGACGCCTTCCGTATACTGCTACAAGCTCCGCCTTGTTTTTATTGTATAACTTGTTTAATTCCTTAATTTCCTGTTCTCTGCCAATCATGCCGAGCATCCTTTCATTAAATTCAAGAGGCGGCAAACCGCTAATTATCTCGTTTCACCGCCGTTTCGTTTAATGATATATTAGCACGTGCTCATACGGCGGTCAAGTGATATAATTGCACTTTCACCGCCGTCTTGTTCATGGTACAGTAGAAATCCATGATAGATTAAACTGAAAGTTAATCTACTCAGAAATACTGGAATTTTTACTTTGTAGCAACTGTTTATAATTATACCTATATCTACCATCCTGTTCAATATTATGTGCATAAAACAAGGGCGTTGTCACGCCCCTGCTTACTGCTATCAAAGTATTCATCTCTCCGGTCTTAGTTTATTTCTATTCAGATTTGGACTTTGCTGCTCCTTCCTCTTATCAACTATCGCCTGGCTTTCTATTAGCTTTGTAAAAAGCTTGTTTTAGCCTTTTCAGCTATCTCAGGCTTCTTGGTCTTGTCCCACCACTCCTTGAATGTTTTGAAGGCTTTCGGCACACAAAAAAGACCCGGTACATTGAACCGAGTCTTTTGAAATCTGTAATAACAGATGATTATCTCTTTGAGAACTTTTTCACTGCCTTAAGTGCCTTGTTTTGGGCATTTGTAGGGTGAGTTGCTGTTTACCTGCTGAGTACGGTAGAAAGCTCAGGGCTACTGTATGCGGCTGGTGGCAACTCTGTTATTTTTTATAAACTGTCAATTCGCTTTCTTCCAAACGCTCTTACTTATTTCATATACTCCGTCATGATATGGACCTTCTCCGGTAAAAAAGGTTTCGAATCCACATTTTTCCAGAACTCTGCCTGATGCTTTATTCTCTAGAAGGCGAATACC
>JAIKZC010000250.1 GCA_024682575.1 Lachnospiraceae bacterium
TAAACCTTACGTATTCTGCGTAAATCCAAAGCAAACAGCCAACTACCGCAAGTCCTATATCGGGATGGAGAAAACCGATCCCACGGACGCATATCTCATTGCGGACTTTGGAAGGGTAGGCCGTACCAAAAAGCTTGAGCCATGGCGTGGCGGCCAGTTTATAGCCCTCAAACGCCTTACGAGGCATCGTATGCACCTTTCGGAGTGTATCACCAGAGAGAAGACCTATATGGTCTCCAATCTTTATTTGAAGTTCAGTGAGCTTCAGCTTCTTGAAGGTGAAGACAAACCATTTGGTAACATTTACGGTGCCACATCTTCCGCAGTATTGACGGAATTTATGTCTCCGCAGGAGATCATAGATGCATCCGAAGAGGATCTGCTCAGCTTCCTTGCTGAAAAAAGCAGAAACCGTATATCGGATCTGTCCAAAACCTCTGAATTACTGCAAAAGGCAGCAAGGGATTCGTACAGGCTGGATAAGTGCATGTACGAGCCACTAAACATTTCTCTGGCCAGTTCATTCAACTGCATTCATGCTTTCCAAAAGGAAATAAAGCTGATAGAGCAGGCCATTGAGAAATGCATAAATGGAATGAATCCGAACGCCTTGATCATTCTTCAGTCAATCCCCGGGATCGGACCCGTATGGGCATCCGGGATCATATCTGAAATAGGCGATGCTGCCGCATTCCACTCTTCTGATGCTCTTGCTAAATATGCAGGCTTATACTGGCCTAAGGGCGACTCCGGCGATTTCACATCTGAGGATAATAAAATGTCGAAAGCCGGAAACCCCTATCTTCGCTATTACCTTGGCGAAGCGGCAAATAGCGTCAGGAAACACGTTCCTGAATACGCTGAATTCTATGCCAAAAAGTATGCTGAAGTAAGTAAACATCAGCACAAGAGAGCACTCGCGCTAACATCTCGTAAATTCGTACGACTCGTTTTTGGATTGCTGGTCAAAAACCAACTGTACACCGGCGAAAAACTGGACGCCGAATTTAATATCGAGTCGAACTGACTGTCGGTTTACAAAGTGCTAATTCCGAGGGTCTGTTAAAGTTACCCTTTTTTCTGAAATTCATATCAAAATCTTTTTCAAGAAGTTCTTGACATATCACCAGAATACTTAGTGTCTAATCCAGATTTACAATTTTTCCCCAGAAATCAGCCTGCTTTTTCAAATTTACAATTCTCTTTTGCATTGCTTTTTCTTCTGAATACTTAAATTTGGGCGCTGAAGAAATTTCCATCATCTTTCTATATAAATCATCACTATCTTTTTTTCTGAAAAAATAACAATCCTCTGTACCATCAAGTTCTAAATTTACGTCTATGTCTGACAAAATAACCCTAATCCCCATACTTACCGCATCGTACACAGCACATCCCCCCGGATCACCCTCGAAAAGAGTCGGCTGTACTAAGGCAATTGAATTCTTCATCATTTCAATCTGATCCAATTTGGGAATATATCCTGTGAAAATAATTTTATCCATCAATTCATTCTCATCCAACCATTCCCGCAACCGCCTGTTAAAAGATTTTAATCTGTAATCATCCTTATGCCCCGTACAAACCATATATACATCTTCATTGCCCTCCCGAATCATTTTTAACATTGCTCTAAATGCAGTAATATGATTCTTATGTTGCCAAAACTGATTACAGATAATAAAATACTTTTCCGGAAGGTTATATTTTTTCAAATCAATATTATCTGTTACTGCATATTCTAAATTAAGCACTGGTGCAAATGGCTGAACTTTTATTTCACATCTTGCATCAGAATAAAACTTTTTCACATCATTCTTTATCGTCTCAGACGTAGCAAGCAGGTATTTTGTATGTTTAAGCAGAAAACGATTAAGCCGTTCTCTTTGCCTTATTTCCTCAAAACTAAAAAATTCCGGGAGGTATTCTTCCTGAAAATCAGGTATATACGTGACAGAGGAAACAGATTCATTTTTTATATATCCACAATGAACTGGAAGGCACAAATCCGCTTCTATTTTTTTACATATTATCTCATCCCTATCCCTAACACCATGTGAAATAATCAAATTGATATTCGGAAACATAGATGACGATTCCGTACAAAATGAACGGTTCAACTCCATATTTTCACTCTCATCAGGAACTAGCAAAAAT
>JAIKZC010000429.1 GCA_024682575.1 Lachnospiraceae bacterium
TATCGCTGAAGAAGCAGATGCTATCCTTGCCATAAATGGTGATTTTTACGGAACTCAGGAAAGCGGATATGTCATCAGAAATAATACCCTCTACAGAGATACTGCTGACAGCTCCAACGAAGATCTTGTGATAAATTCGGATGGTTCTTTTGAGATAATAAATGAAAGCGAGACCTCAGCTGAATCCCTTATTGAAGATGATGTTTCTGATGTTCTTTCCTTCGGCCCGGCACTTATGATCGACGGTGAGATTGCCGTGACAAAAAATGAAGAGGTTGGAAAAGCCATGGCAAGCAATCCAAGAACAGCAATCGGTCAGGTCGATGATCTGCACTATATTTTTGTCGTTTCAGACGGAAGAACTTCCGAAAGTGAAGGCTTAAGTCTTTCAGAACTTGCATATTTCATGAGCGAAATGGGATGTGAAACTGCATATAACCTCGATGGAGGCGGTTCTTCGACAATGTATTTTCAGGGTGAGATAATAAATAATCCTACCTCGATCGGACTTGGCGGCGGAAAATCCTCCTCAAAAATTAAATCCACTGAAAATTCATCAGAATCATCTTCGGGATCAGATAGCGGATCAACTAGCTCAGAAAGTTCAAATAAGGCTTCAAAAAATGCTGATAATCACTCAGCTCCCGGCGGAAAAGGCGGATCCGGAGGCCCGGGCGGCAGACCCGGTGGAAACTCTCAGGCATCAGATATGCCTTCAGGAGGAGGACACTCTAATGGAGGTCCCGGTAAACGCAGCAGTTCTTCAAACTCTGCCATAAAAAAATCAACTGAAAATTCAAGCGAATCTTCTTCAGATTCCTCAGATGTTGCAGAAAGGAAGGTGAGTGACATTGTCTGTATCGGAGAATAAACTTATTAAAAAATATTTCTATATATCACTCTTTCTCATCTTTTTCGGGATGATATACGAGCATTTCAGTTACAGTGTTTATTCGGCTTTCATGGTATATGCATTTTTATTCCCGTTTATAGGTGGATGCCTTTATTTAAAATTCAGGAAATCCCTTGCCCTGGCCGGGAGGGTTAAAGCCCCTTCTACGCTTTCCTTAAGCCTTCATGCTGCCGGAATTTCATTTCTTACTGTAGGAAGTATTTTCAAAGGTATTCTTGATATTTACGGAACCACTAACAGACTGACCAATATTTACTGGGTCGTTGGATTCATATTTATATTAGCAGGACTTTCACAATTTAATAAAGAATAAAAATAGACCGGTTTATCTCAGATCTGATAAACCGGTCTATTATATTTTATTCTTCTATAGGATTATTAAAGCTTACGCCTCTGTTTATATCGCCCTGATGATTTTTTTCAAATTCATAATCATTTCCGGGAAGTATTGCATTAAGCACGATTCCAAGTATAGCTGCTATAGCAAGTGATGTCAGAGTTACAGGAGTTCCTGCGATATTAAAGGTAAGTCCGCCTGAAAAACCCAGACCTGATACAAGAATAACTGCTGCAACTATAAGGTTTCTTGATTTTGTGAAATCAACCTTATTTTCAACTACATTTCTTACTCCAATAGCGGAGATCATTCCATAAAGTACAAAACTTATACCACCGATTATTGCTGTCGGCATAGTTCCGATAACCTCTGCTATTTTCGGGATAAAACTTATTACTATAGCATATACAGCAGCAATTCTTACGACCTTTGGATCATAAACTTTTGAAAGTTCAAGCACTCCGGTATTTTCACCATAAGTTGTGTTAGCCGGTCCTCCGAACATTCCTGCAAGTGCGGTTGCAAGTCCGTCTCCCAAAAGAGTTCTGTGAAGCCCCGGATCTTTTACAAAGTTTTTATCTACTGTAGCCGATATAGCTGAAATATCTCCAACATGTTCCATCATTGTTGCTATTGCGATAGGCGCCATGACAAGAATAGCCGTGATATCAAATTTTGCAACAATGAAATCCGGAAGTCCAACAAGACTTGCACCTGCAATAGAGCTGTAATCAATTATCGCACTTCCATCTGCATTTACTAATCCCGCTGCCTGAAAGATCATTGCTGCAATATAAGAAATGATCACGCCCATAAGTATCGGTAATATCTTCCATAAACCTTTACCCCAGATATTGAATATAACTACTACTGCAAAAGCAATGAATGCCAGCAGCCAGTTAGCTGATGCATTAGTTACAGCAGAGGGCGCCAGTGAAAGTCCGATACAAATGATCATCGGTCCAGTCACTACCGGCGGGAGGAAATGCATTACTCTTTTTACGCCAACCAATTTAATGATAACCGCAAGGATCAGATACAAAAGTCCTGCAACAACTATTCCTCCGCATGCATAAGGAAGTTTTTCCCCGTAGGTCATATTTTCAAATATTCCTGATTTTAATTCTGCGATTGTAGCGAAGCCGCCAAGAAATGCGAAAGATGAACCGAGAAAAGCCGGAACACGAAATTTAGAACACAAATGAAATAATAAAGTACCAACACCTGCAAAAAAGAGTGTAACCTGTACTGAAAGTCCCTCACCATTAAAATAACTGTTTACCAATATCGGCACCAGAATAGTTGCACCAAACATTGCAAACATATGCTGCAGTCCCAACAGCATCATTTTAGGTTTTCCAAGTTCCGAGGCATTATAAATTGCCTGTCTTTTTTCCTCCATCTTTTTTCTCCTTTTCTTTTGTATAAAAATTAGTACTATCAAAATCTATAGTATTATGAATGTTATGAGCTTAAATGTCAATAGATTTTATACTGACGTTTTTTGTGCTATAATTTAAATATTCTGCGGTCCTAAAAATCATCGAAAACAAAGCCCCTATTCGCTTTTTTCTTGATGATATTTATTTCGCTCCGCACCTTAGTTTTATGCCTTTT
>JAIKZC010000235.1 GCA_024682575.1 Lachnospiraceae bacterium
TTTGCCATTTTCTATTCCTCCACTACTTCAAACGCCTCAGGTGGAAACAGATAGTCTTCATCAAGCTCCGTCATGATCCTATACCATCCCTTTTCAATAGATATGACATCATATATTTTATTTCTGTCTATTGCAATATAATCGACTTCCCCAATATATCTAATTTTCATAATCTAACCATTTTTTTAAGAAAAATTCATGTTTTCCGTATCCTTCGCATTGTGATCAATGTACTTCCGCTTTTCTTTCGCCGTCTTTCGTATCTAAAGTAGCTTGTGCTTTCACATGCTGCCAATTTTCAGCCGCTCCGCCGTACCTCTCGGCATAATTTTGAGCTTTTCGAAATGGCTTTTTAGAGCCTTTACCTGCAAAAACTTCTTTATTTTGAAGTTTGCTACCTTCTGCAAAGTGATACCGTTCACCTGTTTCAAGGTTTAGTATATCATAATTTTGGAACTTTGCGCTTAGTGAATGTGCGACAAATTCTTTTTTATGCTGTTAGCAAATTTTAATTTAAAAAAATGGGACTTTAACAATTAAAAACGGAAAAGAAAAAAATAGCGTAACACAAAATTGTTCCGAAAATAAAAAATAGCGTAACACAATGTAGCACATTGTAACACAGTGTAACACAACGTAGCACATTGTAACACATTAATAAATTCGTAATTATGTAGCAAAAGAAACCAGAAAAAAAGAAAAGAAAAAAAGCGTGGTTTACATAACACGCCACATAAATCAAAATGCCAGATTTACATAACATGCCCAATAAACAAAAATGCCAAGTTTACATAACATGTCCGATTAAATAATAGAAACAACAGCCCCGCTGCCCGGAGAATAAAAAATTAAAAACTGGCAGCGGCAATATCCAGAGAGAATAGTAGCAGAAAAAAAGACAGCTGATCTTGCAAGACCAACTGTCCTTTCTAACCACTATTTTGCTCGAATCTTATTTTTGATCGTCTCAACATCATCTGGACGTCCTCCAAGCAGCTGCGTCAAGTTGTAAATAGCAACTTCCGGCGAATCCTGTTCGAAATATACATAATCTGCAGGTTCTTCATCATCCGTGTAGAACCAGGTTAAGTCCCAGTCCGGCATATAGTTGCCATCATCATCCTTTTCGCACCAAAAACCTTCGCGGTAGAAAAATTCAATTCCGCAGATATTGACGGTTTTCTCCGGGCCTTCGAGTACAACAAGAGATTCATCCATAGGGATCTCGACAGTGTCGAAATCTTCAGGATCAAACTCAGGTTCATAATTTCTATCCTCGTCTATATGCATCACCTCCTTTCTTAATCCGGCAATAAACCCCATCCGAATGAAATCGTTCACATGACATAGACAGCTTCATCGCGGGAATTAACGTAGAACAGCGCATCCGGCTTATCCTCGGCAAGATCAGCATACGTGACGAAAACAACATCATACTTGCCGGGTCTGAAAAGCGGAAGCCTGTTCCGTTCCATATCAAGCATTCTGGCAGCATTAACAGCAGCCTCTTCATCTCGAACAACAAGAACCAGCTTGCAAGGGATATCCTTTTTTACGCCATGGATAAACTTATAAGCCCTCACCCATGCAGAAAGGTCATTGCTTAGATCCTCAAAACATACAGTGGAATCAGTATCTTCATCATAAAATGGACATCTGAGCGTAAGTCCCCCAAGGCGGTTCGAGACGTTAATATACGCTTCATCGATGTCAAAAACATCCTCTTCGTAGGGAACTATCCCGGGATAATAATCCTCGCAGCTCAGACAGTTAAGATATTTGTCATACAGAGCCTCACGCGGAAAGAGAAAGTGCAATATGTTGCCGGTTAGAAGAGTAGCCGTCATCATCACTCTGAATCCCTTCATGAAGAGCAGTACAGACCGCTCAGAGGTGTAATCAGTCTTTCCTGCTACATGGGCACGCACAAGGGCAAGATAAGCCTCTATGAGCGCCTGAGCACGTTTGGTGGCGTGCTCGCTATTGACGGTCTCTAAAGAACGATAATACTCTGGAAGACAATAATTCCTGAGCTTATTATAATAATCCTTTAGTTCATCAATACTGCTTAAGGCCGTACAACCAAAATTGGAAGATAACGAAGAAAACTCCTTGATCAAAAGATAGGCTGAAAGCCCATATCTTCTTGCATTCTCAACCAATGTATCATGTTCCAGATTTCCATTATCGAGATAACGAAGCAGACTATCCTCAACAAACTGACACCTGTCCGGTGGATCTCCATATTCCAACGTTCCCCCATAACTCTCAAGGCTGCTTAGTGCGGTGCTAAAATCAACAGCAAGTTCTTTCATGAGGTGTTCTAATACTTCAATGAAACGTTTCACAGTTGCGCCGGAAAATACAGGTCCCTGTCCATTCAGCCGAATACTCAGATCGTTCTGACAGAATGAAAACAATATAAAATTGTCAACAAGACTTCCAAGCTTTGAGCTGTTAATGTAATAACGGTCAAGTTTGTCGATAAGTTTGTTAACAGTCTCTGTAGACTGATCCTGCTCTACGAAAATTGTATTTTTCCAATTTCCGTTTTTAGAAATACCAACTTTAAGCACTGCATCTACTCTGAGTGAATTTCTACGCTGCAATCGCTTATCGTCCGGAAGGATACGATACTCTCTTCCCACAACATAAAAAGGCGTAAGTGGTGAGAAGATGAAAGCAAGCATTGTATATCCAAGACATAACTCGTGGATGATATTGCCTGACTTACTGGAATTAGCTTTTCCCCTGGTTGCCTTAAACGGGGGTTCGTATTCTCTTCTCTCAGTTCTGTTCGCCAGAGAATAGTTGGCATTGGAAATCGCAGTAGCAAAATTATAGCCTTTGGATGTTAGACAAGTTACCCGATTTGTTTTGGAAAAAGTATGATCCAAAGTACAGGTGGAAAGATATCCGTCCTTCGAGTCAAGATAACGAATCACTCCAGCAAGCTCATGATAATCACCATCAGGAAAACCGAGCAGAGAAAGAAGCATCTCCGAAGACAGAACTGGCGCAATAGTGTGCAGTAACAGAAAAACGCCCCTGTCCTTGTACGAATTAATGTAAGATGCTGAACACGAAAAACTATAAGAATCTTTTAAGAGACGATGAAGTTTTTGGGAATTGTATTCTACATTTCTAAGTTCAACTAAGATATTAGGATTCTTAGAAAGCATAAATAATAATTCTGAAATATCTAACAATTTATTTTATTCCTCCTTAGTAAATTCCTTAAGATTAGTGGTAATGGGAAAAGAAAAAGAAAAGCAACACAAGACAACAGATGAAAGAATGTATGTAAAAATTGTAATACTGAAAAATTAATGCCGTTCTGATAATGGTGGAATTTTAATGCGAAATCTATAATAGTCGGCAAAATCCGAGGTCTCCAAAACGCCTAAAACTCGGCATTTACAGCTTTTTTTAGAAAAAAACGTTAGAGCTGCATTGGGTATGGTGTAGCACGCCATGTAGCACGTTATGTAGCACGTGGTGTAGCACGCCATGTAGCACGTTATGTAGCACGTGGTGTAGCACGTTATGTAGCACGTGGTGTAGCACGTTTTATTCGCGTAATTGTTGGAGCAGCCATTGATGCAAAAAACACCGTGATTAAAGGACTATACCCGCCCTTAATACTTTAAGAAATAAATAATCTGTCACTATTTTTCTAATTCAAAAAACTTAAAAAAATAGTGACAGATTTTAATTAGGTTCGCTCTAAAATTTAAAAAGGAAGAGCATTTGGATCAACTTCAGATTCATTTTCAGAAGCATTTTTATCAGCATCAGAGGTATTTTTAATATCTATACCCTCTCTATAAACAGGACTAATGTGAGTCAAAGTATCGAAAATATTATAGTATTTAGCAGCTTTGATTATCTCTGAATCCATGTAATGTATGCCGGTATCGAAAAATCCATCGGGAATATATAGTGTCAAATTGCAGCCGGAAAATGCCACTATGCTTATGGGACGCATTCGAAATCTACCCTTAAAAGCAAGCTGCGCAATACATCTTCTAAACATTTTTTCGATCTCTTCTTTGCCTGTTCCGGATAATTTAAAATCGACAAAATATCCATCATAGATAGGCGGAGGACATTCTGAAAATACAAAATGTTCAATTCCTGTCATCTTAAAAAGAGGCTTATCAGAGTCAAAAAGATAATTATTATAACCTCGTCCCAACGCATCATCCAGCCACATTCTTGTCTCGAAATCTGAATCAGGATTGGCTTCTAATTCCTCGGATAAAGAGCTGAAAATATTCTGATAATAAGGCATTATTGAGAAATAAAGGTTATCTTTTATCTCAATTTTTTTCTGAATATTAACAGCAATAAAATCTTCAGCCGACATAAGCCCACGAAAAGATGGGAGAGAAGATGCCAATGTGAACAAAGAAATAACGTTACGAACTTTGACATCATACCTCATACATGTTCCGAAAATACGATACGGTGTATAGCAAATAATACAGCAACTATTATGCTCCAAAAAAGGTTTGATCAACGAAAAAGCCGGATAAATCTCAAAATATGCATAGTAAAAGCAACCGGATGAAGGAGAAAAAACAAGAAGAATATCCTTATTGTCTTCGTCCTGAACTATCTCTGCAAAAAGCATTTTGTCTTTCATTACAGCATTTTTAAAATCAAGATTAACGTTTTTATCGCCTAATCTTATTGCCCCGGATGAGAGTATTTTCTTAGAAATTGCTGGAGAAGGAAGTCTGTCCGTCATACCATCATCTTCCAAAATATGCCCTGAAATCTTTCCATTATCCTCTGTATTAGATGATATTTTATCGGAATCTATGCCAGGTTCCTCTGAAACTGTTCCCATTTTCCGAGTATTTTCCTCACCTGCTGTGTTGGGATTTTGCTTCGAAACAGACTGAGAAGCATTGCTCAATTTATCTAAAAAAGCCTTTTTTTGGTCAAAATCCTTTCCCTGTTCTTTTGGAATTGGAATTTCTGTACCAGTTTCTTTCTTCTCATTTTTCTTTTTTCGCTTAGCTTCCAGTTCTTCAGGGGAGAACCAATCGTTAAATTCCCTTGAAAAAACTTTCTTTCTATCAGAAGTTCTGCGGACACCAACAGGTCTTTTACTTAAATTTCTTTTCACTGATATGGATATAATCTCTTTGATGATCCTATCACATTCATCAAGTAGAGCCTTGTCAGAATCGTAATTCTCTATAATTTCTTCATCAGGAAGGTTAAGACAAAATCCGGAAAGTACCATAAAGAAATCCTCTATATAAGAAAAACCAGCCTTGTCATAGGGAACCTGAAAGCCTCTGTCACGTAATGCTTTGTGCAAAATCTGAGCCAGCAATTTTTTCTTTTCTTCTAATTCTGTATCAAATCTCTTTTTTATAAGATTAGGCTCACTCTCAATACAATCCAGAAGTATTTCCCATAGTTTTACAATGTATGGAGCAGTTACGTTATCCACGCAGTCGAATATATCTACCATTCCATTAAAAGAAACATGCTCGCGCCTCAATCTTTCACATATAGTTTGCACAGAAGATACATTTTCCATGTGCAAAATCAGATTAACTAAGTGTCTTTCCAGCCTATTTTTTTTAATGGTCTGTTCTGATTTTCCATATCCACAGATCCGGCAGCAAGTCAATTTGGGACTATATTTTGCATAAAAGTCCTTACAGTCCATAGTTCTTATGCTAGAATTTTCTTCTATTTTCTTAATATACTCACCTGCTGAAAGAACAACTCCTTCATAAGAAAATAGATTTCCGGAAAACTGAGAAGGCATCCAAGTTGTCACAAGTGGAAGGGACGATGCAAACATTTCCTCACTCATATAAGAGCCACCAACAAGCAGCCTATGTATCATCTTGAAAAAAGAATGGCGTTCTTCCTCTATACCCGTATCAAGATTTCTAAGTATGTATTTCAAGCATGGAAATTCGTCGAAACCTTTACCTTTATGCAAATGTCAATATAAAAATGTAGGATTTATCTCAAATAATGATGTATGAAAAACGACATTTTTATTTGAGATTTTTAATTGTCCTCAGTCATAAACTGCATTTGATCTTTTAATCTGTATGATGGACCATTGATATTT
>JAIKZC010000495.1 GCA_024682575.1 Lachnospiraceae bacterium
GCCAACGATCATATCTGTAATGAGGAAGCTCTTGCAAGATGGATCGATCCCGAGAAAGGCCTGATAAGCCCTCAGGATTTTGTTCCTGTGCTTGAGGAAGCCAACAGCGTATATAAGCTCGACCTTTACATGGTTGATAAAGTTCTTGCAAAGATTACGGGACAGATGGCACACGGAGTTTACGTGGTGCCTGAGTCTGTCAATTTCTCCAGATCCGATTTCTATACCTGCGATCTTGTGGAGGAAATAAGAAGCCGTGTCGATAAATCAGGTCTTGGCAGGGATAAGCTGATCATTGAGATCACTGAAAGTGCCCTGGCAGATGACATTGATTACATGACTGTTCAGATAAAAAGGTTTAAAGAGCTTGGATTTACTGTATGGATGGATGACTACGGCAGTGGATATTCATCACCTGTAATTTTGTTAAAGATTCCCTTTGACCTTATTAAGCTGGATATGCTTTTTATAACCCAGATTGATGAGAGCAGGAGTGGAAGGATCATAGTCACAGAGATTGTGAGAATGGCCATGGCTCTCGGACTCGAGACTATTGCAGAGGGTGTGGAGACCGAGAAACAGGCGGAGTTCCTTAAGGAGATCGGCTGTACCAAACTGCAGGGCTTCTACTTTGCAAAGCCGCTCTCGATGGATGAAATATTTATGAAGAGAGAGACAATAAGCGCAGAGATGTTTGAAAATCCTGCTGAGACCGATTACTATGTCCAGATCGGTAATGTCAACCTCTACGATCTGTCTATTTCCAAATCTGATGAAGATAAACTGTCCAATTACTTCGATACCATGCCAATGGTACTGGTAGAGGTTGGGGAAAAAACCTTATCCATTTGCAGATGTAATGAATCCTTCAAGAAGTTCTTCGAAAATTCCTTCCCGGGACGTCTTGATAGAAGAAAATTTAATGTCGGAAAATATGAGAACATTCCGGGAAATTATACTCTTAATGCGATCGTTCAGTGTGCTATAGAGGGAAAAAGAACCTTTATTGATGATATAACAGAAGATGGCAGAAGTATTCAGCTGTTCATGAGAAGAGTTGCCGTCAATCCTATTACAGGTGACAGTGCAGTTGCAATTGTTATACTGTCTATTTCTGATGGCTCTAAAGCTGATACAGGCCTTACCTACAATTACATTGCCCGTGCTCTTTCTGAGGACTATGTAAATATGTACTTTGTAAAGATGGATACAGGCGACTTCATAGAGTATGCACCGGATGGTTATAACAGTGAAATAACTGTGGAAAGACACGGCAATAACTTCTTTGAAGAATGCAGGAAGGATGCCCAGAAACAGCTCTATAAGGATGATATCGATGAGTTCTTCAATGTTTTCAACAAGGAGTACATCGAAAAGAGCCTTAAGGAGAACAGCACTTTTACACATACCTACAGGGTTATGAGAGATGGTGAACCTGTTTATGTTAACATGAAGATTGTTGCGATAAGAAACAGGAAGAATGAGATCATTATTGGTGTTAACAATGTTGATGCCCAGATGAGGCAGAAAGAAGCAATAGAGAAACTCAGGGAGGAGAGCCTTATATATTCAAGGATAAGTGCTCTTTCCGGAGATTATATGGCTATCTATATCATAGATCCTGCGACGGATGATTACTCACTGTACAGTTCCAAGGAATTCTATGCAACTCTTGGTACTCCGGAGAAGGGGAAGGATTTCTTTAACAAGTCCGTAAAAGCCGGTGAAAGAGTCATCTTCAAGGATGATTATGAGCTCTTTAGCAGCAGGCTCAACAAGGAAAATGTTTTAAAACATATTGAAGAAGACGGAATCTTTACACTCAATTACAGGCTGATGATAAATAAAAAGCCTGTATATGTCCAGATAAGAGCAAACCTTATCCATGAGAATTCCGAAGATCGCATCATTATGGGAATCTTAAATGTTGATAAGGAGACCAGGAAGGAACAGGAATATAACTTCAATCTGATGGTTGCAAGGGAAGAAGCCAACATTGACGAGCTTACAGGTGTAAAGAACAAGCACGCCTACCTGGATATGGAGGAGGTTATCAATAATCAGATAGGTGAAGGGGCATGTCCTGAATTCGCCATTGCGATCTTTGATATCAATAACCTCAAGATGATAAACGATACCAAAGGACATCAGGCGGGTGACAAATACATAAAGGACGGGTGTAAGATCATCTGTAAGACATTTACCCACAGCCCTGTATTCAGGCTTGGTGGTGATGAATTTGCTGTTATCGTAGATGGCGAAGACTATGATAATTTGGAAGCAAATATGGAAAAGATCAGCAAGATCAACAAAAAGAACCTGTCCACCGGAAAGGTTGTGATCGCAGCCGGAGCCTCCAGGTTTGCCAGAGACAAAAATGTGGCCGCTGTATTTAAGAGAGCGGACATGAAGATGTACGAAAACAAGGCGGAACTTAAGAAATGAAAATGAAAAAAGCAGTCATCTCGACTGCTTTTTTATTTTGTACATCTCTTCATCTGCGGCATTGATAGCCTTATTAATGTCCATATTATTATCGAACTTTGTGACGTAATAACCGATGGCGGCTGATACTTTTATGCCAAGTTCCTTTGAGTCTTTCTCCAGGTCTTTTGCAACGCCTGCCTTGATCTTTTCGGGATCACAAGGGCCTATGATAACAGCGACCATCTCATCGCCTCCGTGCCTGAGACACAGGGCATCTTTTGGACAATTGTCTTTTAACCTGTTTGCTACGGTCTTTATGGCAGAATCACCTGCCGAGTGACCGAGATTGTCATTTATCTTCTTAAGACCGTTTAGATCGGCCATGATGATAGTGGCATCTTTTCCGTCGTTTTCCGGATTTTCCTTCAGATCTTCGTACTTGGAGTAGAAGGCAAGTCTGGTGTAGAACCCTGTAAGTGCATCGTTTTGATACATTCGCTGGATCTTATCACGGATAAAG
>JAIKZC010000502.1 GCA_024682575.1 Lachnospiraceae bacterium
TGAAGAAGCCGTTGGCGTAAAGGATCTCTTCTAACTCAGAGATATTCTCTTTTAGAAGGATGATATCCCATTCGCGTTTTTCTAATGTCTCAGACAGGTCATTGATGAGCTCAAGAGCTTCTGTGTATCTGCTCTGGAGATCTTTGAAGGAAAGGTTATTCATTTGAATCTGCCTCCTTCCGATTTTGGTGACGAGCTTCAAGAAGTGCCGGTTTTAACAAGACATCGTCTGGGGAGACTTTAAACTGTCCTGTTAATGCCGGTATTTTTTTGTCTAAAAGAAGCTCTGCTGCATGAGTTCCTGTTCAATATATACTCTGTCAGAGAAGGTAAGGTGCTTTCCATTACCTTTAATACTACGACTCATATGGAGCCTCCTTTCTGACAGACAGATAACCATTAACAGGATACATGTCCAAAAGGGGCTGTGCAAGAGTAACTTCTACTTTTTGTGATTTTGGGTATCAAAATGTAGAAGTTAAAAATTCACATTACGAGATACCTTTTTTATATGTAAAGGTGTAATGTAAAATAGTGAAAAAATAGTGTAATTATAATGAAATAATTAGCGCGCTCGTGATATAATATATGTGTCAGGAGTGTATTTTTTATGATCAAAACTATTTTGTCAAATGAGATATTAAAGTATATTACGGAGATTGATAAAAACAGGTATAAAGTTTCAGAGGTTTCATTGCCTGTTGCTGTAGCAAGTAAGTTGCGTAAAAATTCAAAAAAGAAAAGTTCCTATGCATCTACTAAAATTGAGGGGAATCCTTTATCAGAGAAGCAGGTAGATGAGGTTATAGATAGTGATGAACGAAAGCATTATCTTAAACCGGAGCAGGAGGTGCGTAACTATTTCCTTGCGCTAAATTATCTGGAAGAGAAAGCGGCTAAGAAAGAGCAGTTTTCCAAGAAACTGATATTAGATGTACAGAAGTATGTTGAAAAGGGAGCTTCAAAAGAAAAAATAGGACTTCGAGGACCAATGCCGCCCGGAGTGTTATTTGCGGTATATGATTCTCAAACCGGAAATCCTGAGTACATTCCACCAGAATATATTGATATACCTGATTTGTTGGATGAATTGGTAGAATACGTGAATACAACAGATGATCATCCGCTCATAGTCGCAGCTGTAGTTCATTATCAGCTTGTAACTATTCATCCGTTTGAAGATGGAAATGGGCGAACAGCGAGGTTGCTCTCAGGTTATATTTTAGATATCAATGGATATAGTTTTAACGGAATTGGCTCATTAGAAGAGTATTTTGCGTATGATATTGATGAATATTATGAATCCATCCAGATGGGACTTCCTGCGCTGTATTATTCAGGACGAGATAATCCACCTCACCCGGAGATTTGGATCAATTATTTTCTTCGCATGGTTTTGCTGTATTCAAATAAGGTATGTGAATTATCGGAGAGTTCAAATGGTGAAGAATTGGAAGGAAGCCTATCGTATCTGAAAGGTAAAGAGAAAGCATTACTCTTGCTTCTCATAAAGAATTATAAAAGAGAATTCACGCCTATTGAAGTCAGTAAAGAGCTTATGGTTACAAATAAGACTGTCATCAATCGACTTGCGACACTTGTTAAAAACGGATTTGTTGTTCCGAATATGGTTAAGGAACGAATACGTTCTTATGAACTTTCTGACTTTACAAAGCAGAATGAGAAGGAAATAAAAAAGCTTTTGAAGTGAGGCAGGAGCCTGATGGAACTTTTATAGAATCACTGATTCTGTTGAATGATTTTAAAATGATTCTATTTTTTCGAAAAGCATAGGGAATGCAAGGTGCTTCAGAAACGCGTGGTCGAAAAATGGTCGCAAAATTTATTGTCGTTTTATTGTTACGCGGAAAAAGAATAAATGAAAAAGTTTGAAAGCCACTTGTAGAGATAATGGTGGCTTTTCTATATGTAGTATGACGGACAAAGGTTTGCTGCTCAAATTGATTAATTAAATAAAATAGCACCAAAGAATTTTTATGAATATGATTTTGATGATGAATATGATCGTCAAAGAGAAAGAGACTCTTGGTATGATATCCTAATTGGACTACACGGATGAAAAGTGATTATTTCAAATAATTCCGGATCGGCTGTTTTAGATATGGTATATGAAACATTCATAGCTTGAGTATTTCATATAAGGATAAAAAAGGATATGCTTGAAATATAGACGTACTATGATAGAATTCGTCTATATAG
>JAIKZC010000011.1 GCA_024682575.1 Lachnospiraceae bacterium
CATTATTCCTGCGGCCTCGCACATGAACAGTGTTAAGGCATTGGCAAACTTACTCTTCAAGGTAGAGCCTTCACATAGAATCGCCACGTGATGAGAAGAGCATGCCCGTAAAACGTGCCATGGATAGAGCGAGCTGAATGGAAGGAGAACAACGTCCTCATCAAAATATCCCTCTAATTTTGATGGGTCCAAAGTCATGACCGTTATCTGTACGCGATCAGCCCCAAACAGTTCCTTGGCCTGCTTTGCAATTGCAACAACGCGGACATCTGAACCGGTATTCCTGGCTCCGTTATATCCTACAAGTAAAACCTTCATCTTTTTACCGGGTGCCCATTCATCATACCTGCCAAGTCCAAGCCTTGCTAAAGGCTTGGCAAATCGTGAAAAAGCCGTAATTAAATAAATTATAAAGCACAATATAATATCCATTTTTATTACAATTATCCCTTCTATAGCAAATAACAGATAAAACTGTCACTTACAACATCTACATAGTAGCAATAAAATAGTCTTATATTATAATAGTGCTTGATTTAATCGTTTGCAATCTTTTTTATATTAATAAGATAATCAATACTACTCCTTTTTTGCAAAAAATTGATATAAAAAAGCACCTTAGACTTTTTCAAAATCTAAAGTGCTCTAGCATACATTGTTTTCCTACCAGCGCCAATTCTGACAAGCGTTCCATCCTCAACAAGTTTCTTCAAAGCTGACTCTACAGATGAACTTCCCAAACTTGGGCATCCCATAAGAACATCCTGCTTAGAGAACTTACCAATACGTTTGCTGACATAAGCCTTTACAACATCATAAGATGTACTCTTTACCCCTGATGCATAAGGACAGCGTAAGTTTACCGTAGGAATTGAAAAAGCGAGAATCGCCTAGATTTTGAAAAAGTTAAGTAGATTCGTCATTTACTATAACCCCATAATCAAGGCAGTTGCAAATTGTAAAATAAGAATGTAGGAAAGACTTCCTTTATTTTAGAGCTTTACCATATTCGAAGGCTTCGTTTAACTCTTCAGTTTTTTTCGATGCCTCACCCATATCGCCTATTCCTCCACAGAATAAGGAACCGGAGAATTCTGCCTTTTCAAAACAATCAACCCATCCCTGGAGTCCGCTTTCAGCCTTTTGGGGCACAAACTCTTCATCCTCAGCCGCAACAGAAAGCATATATACATTCCTAAACTTATAGTCTGAAGGATACAGCGGATTGAGCCTGTCCAAAAGAGTCTTCATCTGACCGCTCATCTCGTAATAATAAATCGGAGTTGCAAATACAAGGGTATCTGCATTCTTTACTTTTTCTGCAATCTCAGCAGCATCATCCTTAATGACACATTTCTGGGTATTCTGACATGCAAGACAACCTATACAGAAACCGATATTTTTCCCTTTCAGGCCTATATATTCCACATCATGACCTGAAGCTTTTGCTCCCTCTATAAGTTTTTCCGTAAGTATGTCGGAATTACTCTTTGCACGAAGGCTTGTAGAAATAACTAACACTTTACTCATATCATCCCATCCTTTATTTCTTTTATATCGGTTCTACATTCTCTATCTTCTTGATGAATTTTGCAGGAACTCCTCCTACAATGGTGTTTTCCTCCACATCCTTTGTCACAACAGCTCCGGCTGCAATTACAGCTCCGTCACCAATTGTCACACCTCTTGTAATTATTGCCCCTGCTCCGATCCAAACTCTGTTTCCAATATGTATAGGTGCACAAATCAGGTGTCTGTCATAAGGATTCAAGTCATGATCCAATGTTGCAAGAACGACTCTATGACCTATCAGAGTGTCATCGCCAATGTAAACACCACCCTGATCCTGGAAGCTGCATCCGGAATTGATGAATACATTTTTTCCGATGTGGATATTTCTTCCAAAATCCGTATAAAAAGGTGGAAACAGTCTGAAACTTTTATCTACTTCACGACCTGTCAGTTCAGACATAATCTGGACTATCTCTTCCGGTGTGTGGTACGTTGTATTTAATTCCATGGTCTGCTTTATGGCAGCCCGACTCTGTCTCGTGGAACATTTATGCATCTCTTCTGTCATATCTTCTATTCTGCCGGAATTAAGATATTCCAGTATTTCCTCAACCGTCATCATTACTTCAAATTCTCCATAAAGAAGCTCTCCAGCTTGTCAAATGGTATACCCGAGCAGGTTACTGAAAAGCTTGATAAGGGCATTCTAGACTTTGCTGTACTATGTGAAACACCTGACAGCAATAAATATGAATATGTAAAATTTCCAGAAGCTGATGTATGGGGAGCAATCATATCTTCGTCCCACCTCCTTGCGAAGAAAAAATTCATCCGTGTCTCTGACCTGATAGGTCAGCCTCTATTTGTCTCAGAACAAAGTTGGAATAATGAAATCAAAACTTGGGCCAAAGACAAATTTGCTGAGCTTAAGCTTGAAGGCTCTTTTAGGCTTTCCTATAACGGCTCTGTATTTGCCAGGGAGAACCTTGGAATACTTCTTACGTTTAAGAATTTGATAAATACCGAAGGGACTGACATGGTATTCAGGCCACTTTCACCAGAGCTGAAATCAGAGTTATATCTTATTTGGAATAAGTATCAGACTTTTACTCCTATTGCTGAAAAGTTTCTAGAGCAGATACAAAAGGCTTTCAAGTAATTTGCAGAAAGGCCATAGCATGGTGAATTGCTATGGCCTTCCTTTGATTTAATCATATTTACTTTAAGCTTTCTATATCTAAATAAACTTCTTTTCAAACTTTCGCATCATGGTTTCAATCGGTTCATTTTTTAACATCATTAATATACAGCTTAAGGTAATAACAAATATTGCAACAATGAAATCGCCGAATGGAATCGCCCCAAAATATATTAAAGACCCATCTGCATCAATCAGCCATCCCAACCATCCAACTACAATTTGAATCACATACAATGTAAGCGACAGCTTTCCCACATTGCAAAATGGCTTCAGCAGCTTTCCAAACTTTTTTTCAGCCAGGCAAAAAACTCCAAACAAAATAAGTGCCCCTCATGTACCGACTAAAAGCTCACAGGTAGAACCTCCTTTCATCTTTTTTATTCGTTGTAAGACAGGATAAGTGCAGCTCCGAAGAGTTGCACTTATTTGCTAAATCTAATATTTTTCATCTACAAGGAATAATTTGATTCTCTATTTAGTCTGTTGGAACAGCCAGTCCATCACGGCTACGCTGCTGTATGCATAGTCAAACGATGCCATGTGGTATGTTGCTCCTCCACCAGCGCCTCCGCCGTTGCCACCATTTCTTCTCGTCATCCCTTCTGGTTTTTCACCAGACACTTCAGATGATGCTATTTCCCCTTCGAGCATTTCCAGCTTTTCAGAATTACCTTCGTCCGATTCAGGTCTCGCCATTTCTTCTCCTTCGCCATTTTCTCCAAATCCGGTATTTCCACTCATAGGAGAATTACCCGAGCCTGCATCTATGGTTCCTGTTGCCCAGGAAATAAAGTAAGCGCCTGAGCTTTCCTCACTGAAAAGTTTTTCTGCTGCAGCTGTGCGCTCATCTGATGACCATGTTCCATCCCATTGTGCATAGGTATATGTTACTGAGTCTTCATCAAATCTTTCCATTAGTTCCTGCATTCCAGACCAGGCACTGGCATCATCCTCTGCTGCAAAATATACAAAAGTCTGTCCTTCAAGATTGGATAATAGTTCTGTATACCACTGTCCGTCAACAAACATGCATGCTGCATAGAGATCCGGATATTCTGATGCAAGGATAAGCGTTGTCATGCATCCCATTGACTGCCCTGTACCATAGATTCTGTTTGTATCTACTGCATATTCTTCTGTCATATAATCTATAAATCTCTTTGTGAGCTCGACATACTCAGTTGTGCTGTAACCATCATGGTCATCAAGAATAGTCTCGGGATATGTTGGAACTGCAACGATCGTCTCATATACAGACTGCCATTCAGATGTAGCCCATACAAGGCCGCCAAGTCCTTGTGTAAGTGAGTATTCAGCATCTGTTCCTGCTGTTGTAGAATCTCCTATGAAAACAACCATAGGATATTCCTTGCTCTCATCGTAGTTTTCCGGAAGATACAGATTATATGTTATTGAAAGACCAGTTTCTTCGTCGGTATACTCGAGCTGTTCAAACTTATCTGTATACGTATTGACAAGAGCCTCTTCATCTTCTGCCAGAGTATTATTTACTGTGAATGAAATCTCATCATTTCCTGCTACAGTTCCTTCCTCACTGGCAGCATTACTATCCGACTCGTTACCTTCAGCAAGAGTATTTGCTTCGCGGTCTTCTGTGGTATCTGCTTCTGCTACATCCTTTTCTGTGGTAGTTGTAGCCACATTATTACCACATGCAACAAAAGTACAGGCTAAAGCTGCTGACAAAAGTGTTATCGCAATTTTCTTAAACATTTTGAATACCTCCAATTTTAAGTTGTTTGTGGAATATTTATAATGCGGAATACCATCCGCAGATGATTATCAAAAATGATAATAAATACGTTACCTAAACCAAGCCTAAAAGAATTATTTCCTGTTATTTAATTCTTCCTGTTCCTTTTTAAGTCGGGCCTTGGCTTCCTCAACAGATTCTCCTTCCTGTGCAAGATATCTTTCAACAAACTTGTCCTCAATCTTTGTATATCCTCCAACTACAGCATTATCAATTATTTTATAGCCGGATACGACTCCATCTGACATGTTATTAAAGCCTTCTGTTACATTTTTTGCGATTTTCTCATTTGCCTCTACTAATTTACTTCTGCTCATTTTTTCTTTCCTTTCTATTTACCAAAGTTTTATTATTTGTATACTTGTTTACGTTTTGTGATTTGAAATATAATCATTTTGATAGAACTCTTCAATCAACAATTTTTAAACATTTGTTGGGATAATAAGTTTGAAAGTGTTCCACTTTCAAACCCAAATTGGTGTCGCGAGCTCCACCAATTTGAACCATTAGTCACTCGCTTTGCTCGTGACATGAGGTTAAAAATGAATGTAAATAATAACAAGAGAAGGCGTGAATCCATAGAGAAGATCACGAAAGTCTTTATTGAGCTTATTCAAACACATGAACTGTCAGAAATCAGTGTCACAGATATATGCAAAAGAGCAGGCTTAAACAGGGCGACTTTCTATGCCAATTACCTGGATGTTTATGATC
>JAIKZC010000038.1 GCA_024682575.1 Lachnospiraceae bacterium
TATCCTCCCAATAATCCTCCGCTGCATCAAATGCCTCATCCTCATCTTCGAATTCATCCTCATATTCATAAAATTCTTCATATTTATCCTCAGCAAATTCTTCTTTGCTTTTATAATCATGAAGATCATATTGATCATAAAAATCTGAGCTGCTGACTGTATGATAGGATTTATTTTCTTTGGCGTCAGCACCGGAGGATTTCGCTGAATCAGATTTTTTTCTGTTGTTTTGTCTTTTACTGTCATTATCTGTTGACAGATCATAAAAAAGGTTTTTATGAAATCTGCAATAAATACTGCCTGTCTCTGCTTGTGCACTGCATCCATCAAGTCTGCACTTATGCTTACTGCAATATTTTTCTCCCTCTTCGCAATAATTGTCACAGCCTTCTGCTGCACATTTTACCCTTCCATAGTCCTTCGTAAAATAAATGATAACTATAGAGATCAGCAAAACCACAACAACTATTGCTGCCTTTCGCTTCTTCGACAAAATTTGCCTCCCCCTGCAAAATTCATAGTATACTCGTCAAAATTCTATAGGTTTTCTAGTTTTAGCTATAGCATAGTTCTTATGACCTTGTAGATTGGCTCAGAAACGTATACCGATACCGAACCGCCTCTGACAGGGAAATCCGCTCCGTTATTGTTATCAAGGACTACAGGATCATCGAAATTTCCGAGAGCGTCATAAAAACGCTGTCCGCCCCTGGTTTTATCCTCTCCTATAATCATGTATTTGCTTCCCGCATCTCTGCTTGTTGCTACAACTGCGAGTCCCGAATCAGGATGCTCTAAATTTCCCGATCTCGTAAATCCTACAATAGTACGAGTATCAAAATAATCCTTTTGAAGATCGTATGCGCAGAGCTTTCTTATAAGCATAAGTATCGGAAGTGCACTGATAGGCTCTATCTTATCATGTGGTATACCATAGTAATCACCATAAAACACACAGGGAATTCCGTCTTTTCTCAAAAGTATCATTGCATAGGCTATTGGTTTGAACCATGGCTCTACAAAGCTTTCCAATGACTGTCCCGGCTGCGTATCATGATTGTCTACAAATGTTACAGCGTTCCAGGGTCGCCTTTTCACAAGAGTATTTTCAAAAAGCCCTCCCATGTCAAATGCTTCAGGATTTTTTGAAGCTTCATAAAACGCAAAATGCAGAGGTACATCAAAAAGTGAAATTGCTGTTCCAAGTCCAAGTTCCCTGGGTGTCTGTTCCGGCGGCTCCTCATAATTAGATTCTTCCGGATTTTCTACAGCCGCCGGGATAGGTATACCAAGCGCCATTTTTTCCGGTGAAACAGTATTTTCGGTATTTTCCGGATTTTCATTTTCAGAATTAATATTTTCGGAAGGATTATCCGAATTATCAGCATTTTCCTTCTTCTCTGCCGCCTGCTGGATCTTTTCCTCAAAATTTTCTCCTGCTTTGCGGCATTTAGGGAATTTCGGCCATACATTTCCCTGTACTACATCAATATAATGTATCAGTCGGTTTACATCTCCATTCCAATATTCTCCAACGGCAAAAAGATCTTTTCCGGCATTTCTTCTTATTACCGTTAGCCAGTCTCTGTAAAACTCAAAATTTATATGCTTTACGGCATCCAGTCTCAGACCATCAGGCTTAACGGTCTTTATATACCATTTGCCCCATTCCAGAATAGCCCAGATAGTATCAGGATTATTCATATCGAGATTTACTCCCATGAGATAGTCAAAATTAACATTCTCGGAATCTGTCTCGTCATTCCATTTTTTCCCACGGAAAAGGAAAATCCCGCTCTTTTTATTCTTTTCATCCCAGTCAGTACCTGTAAAATTCTCCAGGTTCCATTTATGGCTGCTGTATTTTCCATTTCTGGAAGGAAAATCAAATTTAGTCCAGGCTTCTATTTCAAAAGGCTCTGATATTTCCTGCTCTCTATTATCCTCCGCAGTCTCTATCGCCATGACCGTTTCTGTTGCATCGGCTCCTGTCATCTGATTGATAACGATATCGGCAATAACCTGTATCCCAGCCTTATGAAGAGCCTGTACAGCCTTGAGATATTCTTCCCTGGTTCCGTATTTTGTTCTCACTTCACCTTTACGGTCAAATTCTCCAAGGTCATAAGTATCATAAACATCATAACCGACTGAATATTTTCCTTCATCACCTTTATAAGCCGGAGGCAGCCAGACTGCTGTAACTCCGATCTCTTTAAGCATTTTCGCCTTTGCGGCTACTCTTTCCCAATGCAGCCCATCTGCAGGCATATACCATTCGAAATACTGCATCATTGTTTCATTATCCATAGTTCTGTTACCCCCTCTATGTAACAGAATATTCTCTAAAGCTAAGAGAATCCTTCTAATTATCTTTATTTTCATAATCCCATCTTAATTAAAGAATTAATAAACCCATCCTTATTAACTCCCAAAAAAGCTCTCATTTCTGATTATAGCAGAAATGAGAGCTTTTTGCTTTCGACAATTGTTTTATTATTGTATTAATTTTTGAAGTATTATTTACCGAAGATTCCCTTTATTCCATCGACAACTCCACCAAGGTTATCACCGGCCATCTTTGCCTTTACGGCTGCAACTACCTGATCAACAGCTCCATCAGGAATATCTATTCCTGAAAGATTTTCAATTGCCTTTTCAGGGTTCTTCTGAAACTCAGCCTGAAAATTCTTGTCTGTAGCTGCTTTCTTAACAATTGCTTCTACCTGTGCCTTAATATCCATTCTATACTCTCCTCCTTTTTAGGTCAGGCTTCAACAGTTTCAGCGTCTTCCTTCTTATTCTGTTTTACAATTGTACGGATCGAAATAACTGCCAGTACAATTGATAAAATAACAAGAAGAAATCCGATTCCGGCCTGAACAACTGCCCATCCTGTATCAGCTCCGCCTGCTGAAATAACCTTTACCTTAGCCATTATAGTCTGGAAAAGTGAACAAACTGTTACAACAAGCATAAACATCATAGGAATATAGAACATTTTGTTGTTTCTTCCCATAGCGCCAAGCCATGTACATACAGCCATAAGACCTACTGCTGCAAGAAGCTGGTTTGCTGCTCCGAAAAGCGGCCAGATCTTTGTATATCCTGTCATTCCAAGCCCGATACCAAGTACAACAGTTATAGCTGTTGCAACTACAGGGTGAGTAATGATCCTCTTATATCCGCTTACAGTCTTATAAGTCTCACCGGGCTCAAGCCAGAATTCCTGGAACATATATCTTGCAAGTCTTGTTGCTGTATCAAGTGATGTAAGGCAGAATACTGAAACTGCAAGAACAAGCATGTTATAAGCAATACTTACTGCCTGTGAATCTGAACCTGCAAATGTACCGATCATGCCGGAAACACCTTTTGCAAATACTGCTGTAGGTGAAGCAAATTCTGAAGTTTCTGCTGATGCTCCTGCCCATACAAATCCAACTGCACAAAGTGAAACAACAGCAAGCGCGCATTCTACGAGCATGGAGCCGTATCCAATCGCACGTGCATCTTTTTCGCTGTCGAGCTGCTTAGAGGTTGTACCTGAAGCAACAAGTGAATGGAAGCCTGAAATTGCTCCGCAGGCGATTGTTACAAACAATGCAGGGAAAATACTTCCAGTAGTGAAAAGTCCATTTGAAGCTGCATGTGTAAATCCGTTAAATGCCGGAATATTGAGAGTACCGTTTCCTGTTGCAGATGCTCCGATAATTCCAATTACGGATACTGCCATCATGAAGTAAAGCAGGAAAGAGCTGAGATAATCTCTTGGCTGCAGCAATATCCATACAGGAGTGACCGATGCAACAAGGATATAAAGACCTACAACTATCATCCATGCGTTATAAGTTAAAGCAATCGGATGCCAGTTAAGTCCAAGAGCTACGATTGCAACAATACCGATAACTCCGCCAACAGTTGCTACGCTCAAAGGAACGTTTTTTCTATAAACAGCAATTCCGAAGAATATTGCAAGCATTATGAAAAGGATTGAGATCATTGCTGTTGATTCATTAGCTTCCATAGTTTCGGCAGAAACTACCGCACCTGATGCATTGGTTATACCAAATGTACTTGCTACGATTGAGCCAAACGCTGCAACAACAAGGATAAGTGTAAGATATCCGAAAACTCCGAAAAGTCTCTTAGCTCCTCTGCCCATTGTGGTTTCAATAATTTCACCAATTGACTGTCCTTTGTTTCTGATCGAAGCAAAAAGTGCACCAAAATCGTGAACTGCTCCAAAGAAAATGCCTCCAATGAGGATCCAGAGAAGTACAGGAACCCATCCGAATACTGCTGCCTGTATAGGACCATTGATCGGTCCTGCACCGGCTATTGATGAAAAGTGATGTCCCATAAGCACAGGTGCTTTTGCAGGAACATAATCTACTCCATCCTCCATTTCATGTGAAGGTGTTTTCTGACTTGGATCTACACCCCATTCTTTTGCGAGCCACTTACCGTAAGTTACATATCCGGTAATAAGTACCGCGATACTTACGATCAACACTACTACTGCGTTCATTTTTTCTACTTCCTCCTTAGAATGATTAAATAAGGCTTCGATATATTTATATTCCCCTTTGCGGCACAGCTTCGATCTTTTTTTCTTCAAAAACACTTTGCAATGTTTTTTTCATCTCCCTCGCCGCAAAATTTGTATATACCAATTCCGATTCCATATCCACGCATGCGATATGGGCCTCGGAGTGCCCTCTAAAACTAAACAAATATCCTTTATCAAAATGAAAACGTCTGACTGCTCTGATCATGTCATTCTCAATCTTTTCTTTTGATAGGATCACTAATGTTAAATAGCTGTACATATGGTCTTCGCAAGGGTATTTATTACCTTCCCTGACAAGTTCAGGCTCCATATGCTCTTTTATCAGCTTTCTCATTTTCTCTATAAGATCTGTATCAACTCTATCAACCTCCAAAAAAAGCACATGCTCAAAAGCCTTTGCTCTCCAGAGATTTGCCTTCCTGGTTAAAACATACTTTTCATTTAAGCTGTGAAAGTAGGCATAGGCTGAAAACTTTATTCCGTGATAATCATATTCTTTTTTAATATCAAAGAATGCCGAGTATTTTTCCAGTAATCTTTCAAGATATACTTTACTGTCTTTTTCGTTTATAATCGTCATAAGTATTTCCTGTTGTATACGTGTATTTATTGTTTCTATTGTTTTTATGTATTCTTTATATTTAATTAATAAATAATTTAGCACATTAAACCGTTAAATACAATTGACAGATTTTCTCTAATTTTCTTGATTTATTTTATCATCGTTTTTTCTCGTCAAAATCTATAGGTTTTAAACAGAAAAAAGCGCCAGATATTCATCTAGCGCTTCTAAATATCGATATTATTTAACTTTTTCGTAGAAGAAGGAATTTCTTCTCTCGTAGCCCATATCTTTATAATTGATGATCTGCTCTGTACTTCCTATGAAGAGAATACCGCCCATCTTAAGTGATGCGGCGAATTTACGGAATACCTCGTCCTTGGCTTCCTCTGTAAAATAGATAAGCACATTTCTGCAGACGATCATATCCTGATTAGTAGGATATGAATCCTTTAAAAGATTGTGCTCTTTGAACTCAACCTTCTTTTTGATCTCATCGCTGATCTGATATGATGGACCTACCTTTGTAAAGTACTTGTCCTTCAGATCCTTAGGAACACCGGTTAAGCTCTTTTCTCCATAAAGACCAACCTTTGCCTTACCGATAACTGTCTTATCCAGATCAGTAGCAAAGATCTTTATCTTATTCATTGGCAAATGTCTTGATAAAGCCATAACCAGAGAATAAGGCTCATCTCCTGTTGAACATGCTGCACTCCAGATCTTAAGATTTTCACCAAATTTCTTTTTGAGCTCCGGAATAAAAGTCTTATCCATCAACTCCCACTGATCAGTATTTCTGTAAAACTCAGAAACATTGATGGTGATATAGTTGACAAACTCATCAAATAACTTAGTGTCCTTTTTAAGACCATCAGCATACGAACTGTAATCGCTGAACTTATTTCGCTCGATCAAAGTATCAATCCTTCTGCGCATCTGCTTTTCTTTATACGCTGTCAGATCGATCTTGGTTAAAGCAAAAATAGCCTTCTCAAACTGAACGTAATCACCCTGAACCATAATCGTGACCCCCTCACTTTTGCAAAACATCCATGTTACCAGTAACAGTCAGTGGTGAAATAAATTATTAACGAAAAATAAACTTTTCGCTATTTAAAAACCATGCCCGCATAAGCGGGCACAATCTTTTTTATTCTTCTACAGAATCTGTCTCTTCTGCATCATCATTGTTAGCAGAAAGAGCTTTTATACTAAGTGAGATCTTGCGATCGTCTTCGTTGAAGTCAACAACCTTAGCTTCAACTTCCTGACCTGACTTAAGAATATCTGAAGGCTTATCGATATGCTCACGTGCGATCTGTGAAACATGAAGGAGTGCATCGATACCAGGCTCGAGCTCTACAAAAGCACCGAAGTCAGTCATACGTGCAACCTTACCCTTTACGATAGTACCAACAGCGTACTTATCAATTGCTGTAAGCCAAGGGTTCTCATCCGGGAACTTAAGGCTGAGTGCAATCTTTGTGCCCTGGATATCCTTAATGAATACTCTGAGCTTATCGCCAACCTTGAATACCTTCTTAGGATTCTCAACATGTCCCCATGACATCTCTGAAATATGAAGAAGGCCATCGATATCGCCAAGATCTACGAATGCACCGAAATCTGTAACATTCTTAACATTGCCTTCGATGATATCGCCAACATGAAGTCTGTCAAGAAGCTCTTTCTGCTTCTCAGCTTTTCTTGAAACAAGAAGCTGCTTTCTGTCGCCGATAACTCTTCTTCTCTTAGGATTGAATTCTGTGATAACGAACTCAATATCCTGTCCTGCATATTTATTGAGATCCTTCTCATAGTTGTCTGATACAAGGCTTGCAGGAATGAATACTCTTGCTCCCTCATATACAACGGAAAGGCCGCCATCAAGTACTTTAACAACTTTAGCTGTAAGAACTTCCTTATTCTCGAAAGCTTCCTCAAGCTTCTTGTTGCCTCTGTCTGCAGCAAGTCTCTTGTAAGTGAGAATGATCTGCTCGTCACCAACTTTACCCTTCAGGATCTTAGCTTCCATTGTGTCGCCTTCTTTAACGACTGTGGTAAGATCAAGATTGGAATCATTGGAATACTCGTTTCTGGTGATTATGCCGTCGCCCTTAGCACCGATATTCAGCACGATCTCGTCCGGTTTTACGGAGATAACCTTACCTGATACCACCTCTCCTATACGAATGTTCATACCTTCGTTTGCGTATGATTCATTTAATAACTGTTCAAAAGTCTGTTCTTCTGACATTACTTTGAACCTCCTCGATAATATAGTTTGGGGTTGATGCCCCGGCTGTGATGCCTACACAAGAAGTAGAATCAGGAAAATCCGAATTCAAATCAGCGAGTGTCTGTATCAGCCGTGTATCACGGCAAATCTGAGAACAGATTTCGTAGAGTTTTCTCGTATTGGAGCTTTTATTACTTCCAATTACGATCATTGAATCAACCTTTGATGCAATGGCTCTCGCTTCGCTCTGTCTCTCCTCAGTTGCGCTGCAAATTGTGTTCACAGTATTTACAGTATAACCTTTTTTTGTCAAGATTTCAACTAATTCCTCAAATTTCTTGTAATTAAATGTTGTCTGAGATACTATGCAAGTCTCTCTGTTTTCGGGCAGTTCAAGATTTTCTGCTTCCTCGTGCGTCTTTACAACGGACACGGGTGTTTCCGAAAATCCCATTATCCCGATCACTTCAGGATGGTTCTCGTCTCCAATAATTACAATATTCTTCCCTTTGTGGCTTTCTTCCTCGACAATTTTATGAATCTTCAAAACAAAAGGACAGGTTGCATCAACAAGTTTGACTTTTTCTTTTGTCTTTATAAGATCATAAATATCCTTTGAAACACCGTGAGAACGTATTATTACCGTTCCCTCTTCCACCGCATTCAGTTCATCCTTGCCGTGAAGGACTGTAACACCCTTGCTTTCGAAGTCCTTCACCACTTCCTCATTGTGAATTATCTCGCCGTAGGTATAAATTTTTCCGCCGGACTCAATTTCTTTGTAGACTGTATCTACAGCTCTCTTTACTCCAAAGCAGAATCCGGCGCTCTTTGCAACTATAACTTCCAATTTATCTCCTTTTCAAAAGCCTGCTTAAATGAATTTTTATCAGCAAAGTGAAAGAATCTTATCAGCTACCTCATCAATTGTCATTTCTGACGAATCGATCTCTACTGCATCATCGGCTTTAACAAGTGGTGATTCTTCTCTTGTCATATCACGATGATCTCTCTCTGCAATATCCTTCTTGATTTCTTCCAAATCACAGGACTCGCCTTTGGCGATAAGCTCATTATATCTTCTGAGTGCTCTCACCTCGACTGATGCTGTCAGATAAACTTTAACATCAGCGTTAGGGAGTACTTTGGTACAGATATCTCTTCCATCCATTACCACACTCGTTTCAGCAGCCAGTTCCTGCTGAAGTGATACAAGCTTTTCCCTTACTTTCTTTACTACAGACGTTTTAGAGGCTGCCGCAGAAACCTCGGGTGTGCGAATAAGATCATTTACATTTTCGCCATTGAGATAAACGCATTGAATACCGTTTTCATACTTTATTGATATATCGGCGGTCTCGCAGTTTTTACCAATAGCTTCAGGGTCATTTAAATTGATCTTTTTTTGAAGCATAAACAGTGCCATTGCCCTGTACATAGCTCCTGTATCCACATAAATATAACCTTTTTTTGCTGCTACTTTCTTTGCTATAGTGCTTTTTCCTGCTCCTGCAGGCCCGTCTATTCCTATATTAAATGCCATTTCATTCTCCTTCTGCATTATACTCTGCCAGCATTCTGTCCGGCCAAAACTCCTGTACTCCACGCCACCTGAAGGTTAAATCCTCCGGTAACACAGTCTACATCAATTGTTTCTCCGGCAAAATAAAGACCTTTTATCTTTTTAGACTCCATTGTTGACGGATTGAGTTCTTTTACACTTACTCCGCCTTTAGTGATTATAGCCTCTTCATAGCTTCTGAGTCCCGTTACTGTCATCGTAAAATCTTTGATCAGTTCTTTCAGCTTCATTCTTTCAGCATGTGAAATCTCAGCACATTTTTTATTACCGTTTATGCCGCTTCTTTTTATCATTACAGGAATCATTTTTGAAGGAAAAAGTTTCGAGAGTGAATTCTTAAACTCTTTTTTTCTGTTTTCCTCAAATTCTCTTATAAGTCTGGCATCAAGCTGTTCATCATTTAAAGCGGGCTTCAGATCCAGATGAATGATCAGTTCATTTTTGAAGTATTTTCTGTTTGTCCTTGCCGATGCTGAAAGTATCATTGGTCCGCTTACACCAAAATGCGTAAAAAGCATTTCTCCAAAATCGCTGTAAACTTCCTTTTTTCCTGCTGTCAAACTAAGTGCAGTGTTTTTTAAGGAAAGCCCCTGCATATCACGGACAAAATCCTCTTTGCAATTAAATGGAACAAGTGATGGCGAAGTTTCCGTAACCTCTAATCCAAGCTTAGAAGCAAATTTCATTCCATCGCCTGTTGAACCTGTTGACTTATAGGAAAGACCACCTGTTGCAATTATCACTGCATCTGCTTCATGTTTATTTCCTTTAGCGTCAATGATTCCCTGAAATTCGCCCTTATACTCGATAATCTCTTTTATTTCTGTAAAAAGATTTATCCTGACTTTTAGTCTTCTTAATTCTTTTGCCAGAACATCTGTTATCTCATATGCATGATCACTCTCTGGGAATACTCTGTCCCCTCTCTCAACCTTTGTCTTAAGACCGAGTTCATGAAATAATTCAAGACAATCCCCATTCGTAAAATTCTTAAATGCCGAAAACATGAATTTAGGATTTGAACATATACTATCCCTTATAGTCTCCATGTCAGCTGCATTTGTAAGATTTCCTCTCCCCTTTCCGGTAATAAATATCTTCTTTCCAAGCTTTTCGTTTTTTTCAAAAAGCTCAACAGATGCACCTTCTCTTGCAGCCATAATTGCTGCCATCATTCCGGCAGCACCACCGCCGACAACTAAAACTTTTTTCAAGCCTTTGGTCCTTCCTCTGCCGCTTCGGCAAAAATCTTATATATTTCCGGATATTCCTTCTTAAATCTAAAGGGTTTAAGATCCTTGTCAAGCATACAATGAGAACTTTCTCCTGTTGCACATAGCTCGCCATTCTGGTTAAAGACCTCATATTCAAAGAATGCCTTTATTCCGTTGAATTTTTTATCATGAACCTGAATGCTAAATTCATCTCCATAGGTCATATGTTTTCTGTAAACGGCCGATACAGAGAGAACCGGAATGATAATACCCTTTTCCTCAAGAAGGTCATAAGGCACGCCTATCTGATTCATGAATTCTATTCTCGCTTCTTCAAACCATCTTATATAATTTGAATGGTGTACTATCCCCATTCTATCTGTTTCGTAATAAAATACCTTTCTTCCGTAAGGTTTGATCTCCATTAATTATACCTCTGTTTTATATTTCTAATATAAGCTCGTAAAACTCGCTAAGTACTCTGCACAAACAAAATCACTAAGTTCGTCAAAAACCTTACTAAGTGATTTTGTATGGCTCGTACTGCTTCGCATAGCTTCAATAACGCAAATCACAGATTTGCTATTTCAGCTATAAGCTCGTAAAACTCGCTAAGTACTCTGCACAAAAGAATACCCCAATATTGACTTAAATGTCAATATTGGGGTATTTGTCAACCTCTAATATTTATACAGGATATGCTCCGTTAGCTTTATCAGCCTTAGCAACATCTACGCCTTCCTGCTGTGCCTTACGGTACTTGAAGAAGTCTACTGCTACCTGAGGGAAAAGTGCATATGAAAGCACATCTTCAGGCTGCTGTTTCCACTGTGCACATTCCTTTTCGAACTTAGGAAGTTCGGGCTCAAGCAGATCTGCCGGACGGCATGTGATCGGCTTCTCACCTGGAATGATCTTTTCAACAACTTCCGGATTCATCGGCTTCTCAGTCTGACCATACTTACCGCGAAGGAGATCCTTTGTCTGGCCTGTAGCGACCTTATATCTCTCACCCATAAGTACGTTCATAACTGCCTGAGTACCAACGATCTGTGATGAAGGTGTAACAAGAGGCGGCTCACCAAAGTCCTTACGAACTCTCGGTACTTCCTCAAGAACCTCCTGAAGTTTATCTGACTTGCCCTGCTCATCAAGCTGCTTGATCATGTTTGAAAGCATTCCGCCGGGAACCTGATAACGAAGAGTATTGATGTTAACACCAAGAACCTTCGTGCTGAGAAGTCCGGACTTGATGCACTCATCACGATAAGGTGCAAAGTACTCTGCAACCTTGATCATAAGCTTTGTATCGATACCTGTATCGAAGCCCATATCCTCAAGAGCTGTTGCCATAACCTCTGTAGCAGGCTGTGATGTACCAAGCGCAAGAGGTGTAGAAGCACAGTCGATGATATCTGCGCCTGCCTCAAGACCCTTCATATAAGTCATTGAAGCCACACCTGAAGTATAGTGTGTATGAAGCTCGATCGGAAGGTCTGTAACAGACTTCATAGCCTGTACAAGCTCAGAAGCCTTTGCAGGAAGTAAAAGGCCTGCCATATCCTTGATACAGATAGAATCAGCTCCAAGCTCTTCGATGCCCTTAGCCTTCTTCTTCCAGTAATCAAGTGTATAAGCATCTCCCAATGTATATGAGAGTGCTACCTGTGCGTGACCTTTTTCTTTCTTTGTAGCCTTTACGCAAGTCTCAAGGTTTCTAAGGTCATTAAGGCAGTCAAAAATACGGATGATATCAATACCGTTTGCGATAGACTTCTCAACGAAGTACTCAACAACGTCATCAGCATAGTGGCTGTATCCTAAGATATTCTGACCTCTGAAAAGCATCTGAAGCTTTGTATTAGGAAGACCCTTTCTGATCTTTCTAAGTCTCTCCCATGGATCTTCCTTAAGGAAACGGAGGCAGGAATCAAATGTTGCACCGCCCCAGCACTCTACAGCGTGATATCCAACCTTGTCCATTGTGTCAAGGATAGGAAGCATCTCTTCTATCGGCATTCTCGTTGCAATCAATGACTGATGTGCATCACGGAGAACCGTTTCGGTAATGCCGATTTTCCTCTTTGTATCTGACATTTATCTCTCCAATCCGGGATCAAAAACATGATCCCACAGTTAAAATCTTTTGTATCAGCCTACTCCGAATACTGCCATGAATGTACCTGCTACGACTGCAGTACCTACAACTCCGGCAACATTAGGTCCCATGGCATGCATGAGAAGGAAGTTGGACGGATCGGTCTCAGAACCGACCTTCTGTGAAACACGGGCAGCCATAGGAACCGCCGAAACTCCGGCTGAACCGATAAGCGGATTGATCTTACCGCCTGTAGCTGCACACATTATCTTTCCTACAAGAGTACCCATTGCTGTTCCGAATGCGAATGCAACAAGTCCAAGGAAAACGATCTTAAGTGTTGTAGCATTAAGGAATGCTTCAGCACTTGTTGTAGCTCCTACGGAAGTACCGAGCAGGATTACTACGATATACATAAGTGCATTTGATGCTGTTTCTGTAAGCTGACGAACAACACCGCACTCACGGAAAAGGTTACCGAGCATGAGCATACCGATAAGAGGAGCTGTAGTAGGAAGGATCATTGAAACTACAGTTGCAACGATGATCGGGAAAAGAATCTTCTCAAGCTTGGATACAGGACGAAGCTGCTCCATTCTGATCTTTCTTTCCTTCTCAGTTGTAAGTGCCTTCATTATCGGAGGCTGAATGATCGGAACAAGTGACATATAAGAATATGCTGCAACAGCGATAGGTCCAAGTATTGCTGTCTGTCCAAGTCTTGTAGCAAGGAAGATAGAAGTAGGACCGTCAGCACCACCGATGATTGAAATAGCAGCAGCCTGTTTGTCATTGAAACCTACTACAATAGCACCGAAATATGCTGCGAAAATACCGAACTGTGCTGCCGCACCAAGGATAAAGCTCTTAGGATTGGCAATCAGCGGTCCGAAGTCTGTCATTGCGCCTACACCCATGAATATAAGACAGGGAAGGATAGACCACTCATCAAGCATGAAGAAATAGTGGAAAAGTCCGCCTTCAGCCATGATATCAGGGTAAATGTTCACGAGGAGCATACCAAATGAGATCGGCACAAGGAGCAGAGGTTCAAAGCCTTTGGCAATGGCAAGATACATGAACACGCAGGCAACAAGGATCATTATGATGTTTCCTACTGTCATGGTCGTAAACGCAGACTGGCTCGCCAGATTTGCCAGCGTATTAGAAATATATTCCATGAATTGACCTCCAGTCAGTCTTGAATTCTTAAATTATTTTACTTAAGTGTTGCAAGAAGTCCGCCTGCCTCGCAAGCATCTCCTACTGAAACTTCAATACTTGCAACTGTTCCGTCCTGAGGAGCAACTACAGGAATTTCCATTTTCATAGCTTCGATAGTTACAACAGCATCGCCCTTCTTAACAGCCTGGCCTACTGCAGCATCGATCTTGAATACCTTACCTGCTGCACCTGCCTCGATACGGATAGAGCCTGCGCCTGCGCTTGCTGCGGGTGCTGCTGCAGGAGCTGCTGCGGGTGCTGCTGCGGGAGCTGCCTTTTTAACAGGAGCTGCTGCAGGTGCCGCACCGTTTCCGCCCTCGTCAACTGTTACATCATATGCTGTTCCATTAACAGTAATTGTATAATTTTTCATGAGTTTATCTCCTATAATGTAAATTCAATTTATCTTCTTCTGATAGAGCGTACTACAAAGGTATCCGGTGAAACCGCTACTCCTGTGCTCTCACTCTCATAAGCAGCTATGGCTGCTGCAATGACTGCAATAAGTTCCTTATCATCTGTCTCAGCCACAACCGGTGCAGCTGCTGCAGGTGCCGGTTCAGGCTTTGCTGCAGGTGCCGGTGCCTCGGCTGCCTTCTTCTTCGTTCCGTTGAATGGTGCTACTATGAACGGGAAGAGCGAAATAAGGCAGGCAATAAGAATAAGTACAACAAATGTTGTTCCCATTCCAAGAACTGTATTCAGTGCTGCATTTTCGATCTTTTCTCCAAAGGTCTTGTCAACATTGAAAACAATATCGGTAACACGATAGATGCTGTCCATCATGATTTCCATTGTTGCTGTTTTTCCATTTGCACCTATGATATCAACATCAACAATTATGGACTCATCATCCGAGCTGACCTTTCCGGTCTCGGCAACTTCCTTGAACTCTCCGCCGAGAGCCTCTACTGCATCCTCATAGGACTCAAGTCCTGACTGAAATGCGCTGCCATCAATAACGCCGCCAAGCTGATTTTCAGCGAACTGCTCAATCTGATTCTCATCATAGTCGAGAATTACATCACTTGAATAACCATAATCAGCACCTGTGGACTCAACAGTCTTAAACACGCTGATCACGGACTGTGCTCTGTTATTTGCAGAAGTTTCATCATATTTAATATCTTTTGAAGCTCCTCCACAGGCCGTAAGTGAAAGAATAAGAGCAAACGAGCATGATACCAATGCCAGCTTTTTCTTAAAATTAGTCATTATGTATCATCCTTTCTTATTAAACTGTTCCATGCTTTCTATCAGGTGCGATACCATCTTTACCGTCAAGCATTTCGAAAGCTCCGATGACATACTTTCTTGTATCTGCAGGTGCGATAACTGTATCTACATAGCCCCTTGCAGCTGCACTGTTTGAAGATGTCTGAAGCTTGTCGTACTCAGCAGCCTTTTCACTGATAACTGACTCGCTCTCGCCGTCAAACATGATCTCTGCTGCATGACGACCATCAATGGCACCGATCTTTGCGCAATCCCATGCATAAGTATAATCACAGCCAAGAGCCTTTGAATTCATAACTACTGCTGCTGTTCCGAATGCATTTCCTACGATTACATTTACCTTGGCTACATCAGCCTCAACAAATGCTGCTGCAAGCTTTGCTGCCTCATTTGCGATATACTTCTCAGCATTTTCGCATGTGCAGAAGCCTGTTGTGTTTGTAAGAGTGAGGATCGGGATATTGAAAGCATCACAGAATCTAACAAACTTTTCTGCCTTACGAACTGCATCTACAGTAAGAACTGCATTGAATTTTTCTTTTTCTTTTCCTGTCTCATCAACAAGAGAAGTACGGTTTGCTACAACACCGACTGTTGCATCATCAAGGCGAATGAAACCTGTGACAAGGTTCTTTGCATACTCAGCTCTTGTCTCAAAGAATGCACCGTTATCAGCGATCCTCTCGATTGCAAGCTTAGTATCTGCTGCACATCCGGCCATATCTGCTGCTGATCTGTTAAGATCATCATCTGTACCCTCTCCGATATTTTCCTGCTCACAGTTCTCAGGCAGGAATGAGAGAAGTTCACGGATGCAATCATAAATCTCAGCTTCTGTAGCTACTACATCTACAGCTCCGGCCTTAGCCTTGTAATCTGCTGATGCTGTATCCTGCTTCTCCTCGTAATTACCTTTAACGGCATTAGGTGAGTTAACAAAAAGCTTACCCTTTGAAGCTTCAATAAATGTGAAATCAGAAAGTCCTGCAAGCACTGACATTCCGCCGCCTGCATTGCCGAATACGGCTGTGATCTGGGGAATAACGCCTGATGCCTTTGCCATAACCTTATAGATCTTACCAAAAGCAAATAATGCATCTGTTCCTTCCTGGAGACGCATTCCTGTAGAGTCAAGAAGACCTACTACCGGATTTCCTGTCTTTAAGGCAAGTTTGTAGAGATTCACGATCTTCTTTGCGTGCATCTCTCCAACGGAACCTCCTAAACTTCCCGGATCTTCACTGTAAACATATACAAGATATCCGTTGATCGTTCCGTAACCGGTGATTACTCCATCACCCGGAGCATCCTTTGGTTTCAGATTGAAATCTGTGCTTCTGGCCTGAACCGTCGCGCCGATTTCAACGAAACTGTTTTCGTCGAGTAAACTCAAAATTCTTTTACCCGCTGAGCTTGTTGTGAGATTGCTCATACTTTCAGTCCTCCATTGCGAATAATTAGTTGTTATATTGAGCTGTATAAACAACAGCCCTTTCTTTCAGGGCATAAAAATCCCTGTGAAAAGCTTAACGCTTTTTTCAGTATATCATAAACATTGTCAAAAATATAGCAAAAATCACAGATTTCTTGTATTAAAAAAGAATTCCATGAGGACTTTATGTAATTAAAAAAGCATTTCATGTCATTAATAAATAACATAAAATGCTTTTTCCAAGTAAATTTTTCCAAAAATTCTTTCATCTATATCTTTTTATGCCCGATCAGACATCGATATTGATCGGCTTTTCCGGATCCTCGTCAAGTTCCTCCGCAGCCTCTGCCTCAGCCTGTTCATGAAACTCTTCTATTCTTTCCGGTGCAGGTTTCGGGAGATCCTCAATACTCTTAACTCCAAACCTTCTTAAGAATTCTTCAGTAGTTCCAAAAAGCAAAGGTCTTCCGGGGGCATCAAGTCTCCCAAGTTCCTTTATTAAATCATATTCAAGAAGTCTGTCTATAGCATGAGAACAGCTCACTCCTCTGATATGCTCTATCTGCATCCTTGTGACAGGCTGTTTATACGCTATGATCGAAAGAGTCTCCAGCGCTGTATCTGAAAGTCTGTATTGTTTTGGAGTTCTGGCGATCTTTATAAGATATTCATACATATCACTTTTTGTAGCAAGCTGAACAGAATCCTCAAGCTGGATAAGAACAAGTCCGCTTTCTTCTGACTCATATCTCTTCTCAAGGACACCGAGGGCGACCGTCAACTGTTCGTCGGTCGCCTCTGTTATCTCTTTAAGCCTTTCTATTTCCACCGAATCCCCCGATGTAAACAGAACAGCTTCTATTATTCCTGCCAATTTATTCATATCCATTGCGTCCATTGAATCCATAAATACAAGTGCAAGGCTGCCATCAGGCCGCCTTCTCCTTTAACTTCACATAAATATCTTCATCATCCGACTCCTGCTCTACCTCATAATTTCCGGTTTTCATAAGTTCCAGGAGACACATAAATGTAACTATAACTTCCAGCTTTGTCTTTACGCCTTCAAGCAGATCCCTGAATCCAAAGCTTTTATGCTCAAGTGCATATTTTTTTACAAACTCGGTTCTCTCTTCGAGATTAACCTCATCTTTTTCGATCTTTCCAAATTTAGAACGGATCGGATCTATCTTATCTTCTCTTCTTTTCAGAGTCTCTTTGAAAATCTTATTAAGCTTTTCAAGAGTCATGTCTCCCAAAAGAACATCATAATCAACAGGTGCCTTGTACTCACTTATCCATTCCGGCATTTCGGCCTTTCTGAACAAAACATGTGATGCATCCTGCTGCATATCCTTAAGTGCAAAAGACATATATCTGCAAAGTTTATATTCAAGAAGCTGACCAACCAGCTCATCTCTTGGATCTTCTGCTTCGCCTTCTTCATTTACCTTCTTGGGAAGAAGCATTTTGCATTTTATATCCAGAAGCGTAGCAGCCATAACGAGGAATTCGCTCATTACATCAAGATCAGCTTCTCTCATCGCCTCAAGATATTCCATATACTGACTGGTTATGAGTGCTATTGGAATATCATAAATATCAACCTTATTTTTTTCGATCAGATGAAGGAGCAGATCGAGGGGACCCTCAAATGCATCCAGCTTTATTTCCATCGTCATATTTCACTCCGCTTTTGTCTGAGCCGTCTTCAGGCTCCCATAGGTTTAAGTTTAACAAACACTATTTCCGGCGTATTAAAGATCCTAAGACGGATCGAATGGGATCCAAGTCCGCGGCTGATCAGCATTTTACTGCTGTCTTTTGAGAAAACGCCTGCATCATATTTTGGGAAAAGTTTATATCCCGGAGAGATCAGACCTCCCATACCGGGTATCCTTATAATCCCTCCATGAACATGACCGGAAAGGATCAGATCGGGATTCCATGTCACATAATCATTAAAATGTTCCGGATTATGTGCAATGAGTATATTAAACTTAGATTCATCCGCAAGATCAACGAGTTCATATAAATGCTCAGTATGTACAGGATGTCTGAAAACTTTTCTGTAATAGGTCTTTTCCAGATCAAGTCCGGTGATTCTTATATTCGTATCTTCAAGATCCTGATATTCGTTACGCAGAAGTCCGACTCCGGCATTTTGAAGTCCCCTTACGAAACGTTTTCTCTGTTCAGAGTATTTTTTTAACTCAAGAACCTTACGTTCATGATTACCAACGCCAAAATATATCGGGAATTTTTTTGCCAGAACAGCAAGAAAATCCATTATACGTTCACAGTCAGCCCATCTTCCGCCTTCTATCCAGTCTCCGGCAATGATAATGATATCCGGAGAAAGCTTTTCTAAACTTTCAAGCAGTTTCGAATTCCTGTCCCCATATTCACATTCATGAAGATCCGAAATAACAGCCATTGTAGTCTCCTTTGTGATCTTAGGGGACTCAAATGTCCATTTGTTTATTTCAAATTTTTTTAAAGAAAAACCCATATTATCTGTCACCAAAACTCAGGCAGCTCACATTTTCACTGCCCCTATCCGCAGAAAAGAGCAGAAATTACTTTCCGCTCAGTTTCTTCTTAAACATATCTGCAATATCCAGCCCAAAGATCGTATCCTTGAAACCACCGTTAATTTCGTCAAATCCGGCAGCACTGATATTTGATTTCGGAAATGCTGCCTTCCATTGTGCAATGATGATATCTGTCAGCATTCTGTCCTCCTCATTAGAGTTTGACAAAATGCCCGGGAAAACATAAAAAACCAGCATGCACTGCATATCTATAAGCTTCTGCTCACGTCCGAATCTACCTGTTGACTCATAAGCATTCTTAGCCCAGGATACCAGATCCAATGCAGCGGCATTCATCTTTTCCTCTTTTTCCTCGTCATTTGCACTCTCACGATAAGCAGTTGTAAAGAGTTCATATACATCTCTCATGCTGCTTCTGTAATTAAGGAAGAATTCCTCATATCTTCTTTTTCTGAAATTTTTAAGTCCCGCCTTTGGATCTATTTCAGATAAAAGGCGGTGTGCTTCATTCTCAAGAGCCATATTAATTCCCTGTATTATCAAATGTTGGCATTGTGATAAACTGCCTGAACGTCGTCGTCGTCATCGAGAAGATCTAAAATTCTCTGAAGTTTTGTTACCGCATCCTCATCTGTAACATCTACATAATTCTGAGGAAGCTTTGTAACCTCTGCAGAGATCATCTCAACCTTTGCTTCTTCAAGAGCCTTCTTTACATCTTCTAAAGCATCGGGAGCTGTTACGATCTCAAAGCTGTCATCCTCTTCATTGAAATCATCTGCACCTGCATCAAGCGCTGTCATCATAAGGTCATCTGCTGACATTTCGCATTCTTCCTTATCGACAATGATCTGTCCCTTTTCATCAAACATGAATGATACACAGCCCTGTGTACCCAAGTTTCCGCCGCCCTTTGTGAAAGCAGAACGAACATTTGCTGCAGTACGATTCTTGTTATCTGTAAGAGTCTGTACGATGATAGCTGATCCACCCGGTCCATAGCCCTCATATGTGCAATACTCGTAATTTACGCTATCCGAATCGCCGGCTGCCTTTTTGATACCTCTTTCAATAGTATCATTAGGCATGTTTGCAGCCTTAGCCTTTGCAACCACCTGAGCAAGCTTGAAGTTGTTGTTAACATCCGGGCCGCCTTCTTTAACAGCTACGGCAATTTCACGTCCGATAATGGTGAATACCTTACCCTTGGCAGCATCGTTCTTTTCCTTCTTGTGCTTAATGTTTGCAAATTTTGAATGTCCTGACATTTTTATTACTCCTTAAATAAACTTTTATTTCTTTATCACATCTTCCTTTGCGGAATCTGTGTCTGGATCACTGTTTTCCTTCTCCGGATTTTTCCGGCACCTTACAGATTGTATCACACGACCCTTAACATATGCAATCTTAAAAGAATATCCTCCGTAATCGGTCTCAAAATCCTCACCTGTTTTCGGAACATGTCCAAGCCTGTCTGTCATAAATCCGTTAAGTGTCTCATATCCTTCGTCCGGGAACTCTATTCCAAGTTTTTCAGAAACTTCTTCGAGCGGTGTAAGACCCTCAATGATAAAAGTATTGTCACCCTGACGGCGGATGTTTACCTCTTCATCATCATACTCATCAAGGATATTTCCGAAAATTTCCTCAAGAATATCCTCCATTGTAACAATTCCCGAAGTCTGTCCGTATTCATCCACAACCACCATCATATGAGTTTTGTTCTGCTGCATTCCATGAAATAGCGCGTCTATCTTTCTGGTTTCAGGGATAAATTTAGCCTCAATTATAAGACCTTCGATCTCTTTTATCTTTTTCTGTCTCATATCAGGACGGACATTTGTTTTCATCACATCCTTGAAATAAAGAACACCGATGATATTATCAATATTTCCCTCATAAACAGGATAACGGGATTTATTACCGTCCAGCATGAAATCCACTACTTCCTCGAGACTGTCTTCGGCATCTATTCCTATGATATTTTCCCGGTGGGTCATTATATCGTGTGCTTCCTTGTCGGAAAACTTAAAGACCTTATTGATCATCTCAGCTTCCGAGGCCTCAAAAACACCTTTTTCATGACCCTCATTTACCATTGAGATTATTTCATTTTCATCAAGCTTTTCTTTTTTACTGAAAATTTTAGTTAGTTTAGATAACATTGCTGAATTCGTCTCTGATTTCAACTGCCTTTCCGTCTTTTATATATATCCTGGGAATTCGTCTTCCCAGATCACATGCCAGCTCATAGTTAAATCTTCCTGAAAGATCTCCTATAAGCTCCATACTCAATTCCTCATTTCCGTCCTTGCCTATAAGCGTGACCTCATCACCTTCAGCCACATCTTTTATATCTGTAACATCGACCATAAACTGATCCATGCATACGCGTCCCAGAATTGGAGCTTTTTTTCCTCTGATGATGACATATCCCTTATTGGAGAGACTTCTTGGGTAACCGTCTCCGTATCCCACAGGGATCGTTGCTACTCTGCGTCTGCTCTCAGCCGTATAGGTTCCGCCATAGCTTACAGCCTCACCAGGCTCAATATATTTAATATATACGATATGGCTTTTCAGTGCAAGTAATGGCTTGAGGTCAATTATATCACGTCTCACCTCATTGGATGGCCATAGTCCGTAAAGAGTGATACCTGCTCTTACCATATCCATATTTGCCTCTTTATACTGAACTATCCCAGCAGAATTCGAACAATGATGTATCTTAAATTTAACTCCGGCCTTTTCAAGCATTTCTATAAAAGAACTGAATTTTTTTATCTGCACTAAAGTATTATCCCTGCCAATCATGTCAGCCTTTGAAAAATGCGTAAATATACCTTCCATTTCAACATTTGGAAGTTCTGCCATGGCTTTTACAGTATCCACGGATTTTTCCTCCGGTCTGACTCCTATACGGCTCATTGCAGTATCGACCGCCAGATGAAAATGGATTTTCTTTCCGACTTTTACTGCAGCCTCTGATAATGCTCTTGCCTGATCTGCTCTGAATACCGCCGGTCTGATCTCATTTCTGACCATGTCCTCGTAGCACTCAGGAAAAGTATATCCCAGCACTAAAACAGGCTTTGCAATACCATTGCTCCGAAGCTCCATTGCTTCCTCGAAGGTGGCTGTTGCAAAGCCGTAAAGATAATCAATTTTTTCAATTTCATTTGCGATCTGGATTGCTCCATGACCATACGCATTCGTCTTGATCACAGCCATTATTTTTGTCCCGGCAGCTAGATTGTTTTTCATCGACTCAAGATTAAAATGCAGAGCATCCAGATCCACTGTCGCACACACTCTTTCATATTTTCCCATAACATTCACCTTGAATATTTATATATTTTGTTGCGAAGCAATATCCCTTTCTTACAATACCATATCAGGCATATGCTGATAATTATATCGTAACTGTTCAGATACCCTGAACAGTTACGATTATATCACTTATATTTTAAATTGTGAACCATAACCTGTTTTACCAATTTTCTCTATAAAAATCAAAAAAATATATTTACATATCATTTTTTTATCCGATATGGTAAATTCACTTAATGAGGCGAAATCCAATCTGTCATCCATGATCGAGGATCTTTCTGCAATTTCTGAGGAAAACGCCGCATCAGCAGAGGAAACAAATGCTGCAACACAGGAACTCAGCAATACATTCCAGAGCATATCGGAAGCAACAGAATGGTTAAAGACACTTGCCAACAGCCTTAATTCGGAAATAAGCTACTTCAAATTCTAAAAAAACAAATCTTATTCCTTTCCCCCCTTGAAAAAAATTCTTCAAGGGGGGAAATATTTAAAAAAAATTATACCTTTAATCTGCACCTGACGTATAAATGGTTATAGTGCAAAATGATTCCTACGGATTGTTTCGTGCTTCGCACTCCCACAATCCTCCCGGAATCATAAATTAATTGTTTATCACGCAGAGGGTGTTTATGAAAAACTTAAAAAACATGGAACTTACAATTGATGAACTTGGACAGGTTTCCGGAGGAACCTGCGAAAATTTTGATGCATCATACCTTGATCAGCAGGATCTTGCCACCTGGAAAAATCTGACCAGTAATGTGATAAATCTGGAAAAAAGTGTGGCAGTCAAACAATTTAACCAGTCTGCCCTTGATGCAGCAAATACGGCTCTTAGCAGTTTTGTGGATCAGATGGTCATAAAATACAATATGTAATCGCAGACATTTTACACATGCCAGCCAGTGTACTGACCCGTTCACCTTTAGAAACTGTGGATAGTAACCCAAAGCAGCGAGTGCTTCGCGCTGCTAAATAGTTACATCGACAGTTCCTTAATCAAATCGTGAATATGTCATCGCACTGGTAATGTTATTTTAAAACCGATCATGCATCATGAACAATTCCAATAAGTTTCAGGCTCTTCTTTCCCTTTCTGAAATGGTCGGTATCAAGTGCCGCAAACCAGACCTTGCCATTGCTGTCAACAAATCCTGCCATACCGCAATATGACCAGTTAAAACCTGTAGAATAAAAGCTGTGTGCAGCATTGTAATCCGAGTCAAGGCTGACACATTCTACCTGATCATTCCCGACAGGATAGTATAATTCCGTTTTATCTTTTTCTATGACTGCCGGAGCAGCTTCCCTTACAAACGATCCACATCCGCTGATCCGTTTCTTAACCTTTCCTTCCTCATCGATCAGAAGGATAACTCCACCACCGTCCTCACAGGATATATTCAGGGCAAAAAGCCTGCTTTTCTCTAAATACACGACATTATAACAATAATATCTTGCCCTGATGTCTGACAGGTCATTCTCCCTTGAGTTTTCTGAACGGCTCTTTAACTTCCCGCTCGCGGGATCGTAAATGTCGAATTTTATTTCAGCATAGTCCTCACCATCCACATAACGCTGCCATACAAGCAGTGCTTTCGTGTCAGAGGCTGCTGCCAGCGGCCACCAGTCCCTGTATTTTTCACTTTTACTTACTTCTATGGTATGCATGTTTTCGCCGTCAGAATCCATTGATGTCAGATAAAGATCATCTCCGCTTCCAAGTCCGTCTACTCCGCCACCCTGGACCCATCCTTCACTCCAAAAGACCAGATGGTGATCTCTCGTGCTTGCAGCATGTCCCGAATGTCCGCCCAATGCTATCGTCTGCGGATACTTTTTTATTTTTTTCAATTTGCTGTTTAAGATCACAAATCTCTGGGCAAGTTCATAGTCGCCTGCGTCATTTCCATCTTCAAAGGTTACCATGATATTTCCATCATCCGTTGCTGCTGCACTTGCCGGTTCCTGAGCCTCATCTGCCCTGACGATTCTCCGTACTTTCCTGATTTTTGGATTCTTCAGTTTTATTTTTGCGGAATAGACATCATGTGTCCAGCTTCCATCTTTTGCTATTCCCTTTTTATATGCATCAGACCATATGATATAACCCAGTCCCTTTTGCGGATTTTCTATATAGCTGACTCCGTGTGCATATTGCCGCAGGTCTTCATCTTCTGCATAAAGATCTTCTGCCGGGAAAAATAAAAAAACAAGACAGAGCACCAGTGTCAAAAATCTTTTCATAAATGCCATATTCATATCAAAAATTACAAGCTTTCCATAAAAGTAACCATAATATTCATTTTTCAACAGGATCGAAACTACCAAGATAACGGACATTATCAATACCTTCGATAATTTTTATTTCATCCTCTGTGATCCCATTTTCACCGGCAACTTCAATGATGTAATTATACATCCCGAGTTTGCTTCCTTCCGGTCTGTCATGAATCGACACAAATTCTAATCCTGTATCATGAAGCTCCACAATAATATCATCTATCTGCTCTGCCCCACAGGTTGCTACAAGCACTGCACGGGTTTTCCCCATATCATTAAGCGGCTTCGTTGACAGGACATAAAAGCGGGTTTTATTTGTATCCGTTATCTGTACATTTTCTGCAAGAACAGTAAGTCCATATAGTTTTGCCGCACCGGGTGCCGCAACTGCAGCAACAGATTTATCAGCTGTTTCAGATACATATTTAGCTGCAGCGGCTGTGCTTTCCTTCTCCTCTGTTTCTGCATCCGGAAGGTTCTCTTTTCTCCACTCTGCGCTTTGAGCCAGTCCCTGCGCATGAGAGCAGACAGTGCGTATATCTTTCAGTGAACTCCCGGGAATCCCCATCAGTGTCTGGCTTATAGGTAAAATGACTTCTCCCACGACATACGCCTGATCCTGCCTGATAAGAGCATCCACATAATTTGTCACAGCCCCGCCCAATGTATTTTCCTGCGGAATCACTGCATAATCAGCATCACCATTTACAACATCCTCTATCGCATCGTCTACAGTTTCTTCCGGAAGGAAATCGTCTGTATCATAAAAAAAAAGCTGTGCAGCCTCTTCTGTATAAGTTCCCTGTGGACCGAGATAGCTTACCTTCGCTCCCTCAAAGGTCTGGTCAGAGTTATCTGCATCCAGGGTAACTTCCCCGACCGGCTGGAAATTTATAACTGTTGCCTCTCCGATCTCATCAAAGAAATCCTGGAATTTTGTCTCAGGATCTCCTTCCGACCTGTCAGCTGCCTCATAAAAATAGTTTTCATTTCCATCCGTATCATATTCAACCGCTGCCTTTTCAGCAATAACAAGACTGCCGTCCTTAATCGTATATTTAATGCCCCAGTGGTTGCTTCCTACATATAGTATGCCATCCTTGACAGCAAGAGGATATGCCGTACCTCCCGCAGTAACTTTTCCAACTTCAAAGGGAACTCCATCCTTATCATAAGCAAAAACTGCCGCATTGATTGCCGCAATATTCCCATCAAGATTATCATAAGTTCCGCTGCTTACAAGAAGCACATCGGTATCACCGATTTTTTCATTGGCGTATCCCATGCCGTCTGTAAGCTTCTTATCAACAATCTGCGTAAAGGTATCACATCCTGAAATATCAATGTCAGGCGCATTTTCCTCCGCTATTTCCTTAAGCATTTCATCCGATGCCTCTGAAGGTGTTTCTGACGTTCCGGAAGATTTCGTCCCTTCCGTTTCCACACTGCTTTCCGTTGAAGCAGTCTCTGAAGCTGCCTCCGAAATCTCTGTCGAAGCCTCTGTCGGAATCTCACCCGGCTTTTGTCCTGCATTGCCTGCAGAACTTCCCGCACCGCATCCGGCAGTTGAAATCGTCATAGCTGAAACCATTAGTAAAGTTAAAATTCTTTTCCTCATAAATAAACCCCTCCT
>JAIKZC010000044.1 GCA_024682575.1 Lachnospiraceae bacterium
GGGAGAGAAGGATACAGGTGTTATTGTAAGCTGGGAATGTGAAGATGACAGGTATCCTACAATATCAGATAATATTGTCATTCCTGCAGGAGAAAAGATGCTTTCGATCAATCCTCTTAATTGGAAGACAGATTCTACTTCTGCCAATAAGAGTTTAAATGATTTAACAGTCATTACAGGCAGGGAAACCAAATATTATAATAATTACTGTGGTGGATACCTGGATGAAGATCGTGGATGTCTTAAAGTTACAGATTTAACAGAGACTTACAAGTTATTGCCATTTTTGAAGCAGGGAAGCCTGCATTTGTATGACCTTCAGTTTTTCTATGGAGCACATAAGGAAAATGTGTCAGTAAGGACAGAAGCCTATCTGAATGCACAGGAAGAAGATACGACCGATTCTGAAAATGGAATGAAAACGGTTTATTCAAATGGTTATACTATCAGTTATCCTGCTTCTGTAAGTTTTAACGGAAAAAGATTAAAAATTGATAAGAACTCAATAAGTGTAACTTCTTCAGACGGAACAAAGGTTGCTGTTAAAAAAGTTAAGTTTAAGAACAACAAAAAAGCGGGCAATGCAACCTTTATAATAAAGAAACTGGATTCAAAGGATAAGACTGTAAGGAAAGCGCTTAAGAATACTACCCTTACCTTTAAGGTTAATCCATTCAATGTATATGATGCATCTCTTATAGTTAAGGAAAAAGAGGGCAAGTATTTAAAAATCAAAATAGGAAATAAAAAGGTTAAGGCAAAATATGGTAAGGATTATAAAATGGATGGAAATTCCTACATATTTAGCGGAAATTTCTCAGGTAAGATAACAAAATAATAAAGATAAAACCAGAATTATAATAAAACAGGTCATTTTAGAAATTAGTTTCTGAAATGACCTGTTTGTCTTTGTATAATCTTAATATAATCCAAATTAATGCGGATACTTGCAATTTATATTTCGTACTATAATTTTTTATGCGCAATTGTGAACCAAATTGTAGTTCCGGCGTTTTCTTTGCTTTCAATTCCGTATTTTTCTTTAAGAGAGGAAAGAATTTCCTGCATTATGGCCATACCTAATCCTGAGCCTGATTTGTTATTATCATTGGTTGATTTATAAAACCTTTCAAAGATATGTTTTTTCATTTCTTCAGACATACCAATCCCATCATCAGAAATATAGATTGTTGCATATTTTTCACTGTCCTTGGCGAAGATTTTTATTTTACCGTCTTCATTTATGAATTTCATAGCATTATTAATTATAATTCCAAGAATCTGTTTTATTCTGTCAACATCAGTATATAAATTTTTTAATTTATAGAAGGAATTATCTATTTCAAAATTTATACCGCTGTCTTCACAGATCAGTTCGTATTTATCCGATAAATAATCTGCGATTGTAGCTGCATCAGTTTCCTCTATGTTAAATTTGATCACATCGGATTGGAGACGTGAAAGTTCAAGTATATCATTAACAAGTTTTTCAAGATGATTTGATTCAGAAAGGATAACTCCGTAATAGCGTGACAGTTCAACCTCGTCTGTGACAAGTCCATCGGCAAGAGTTTCGGTAAGCGCCTTAATAGATGCAATTGGAGATTTTAGTTCATGACTGATGTTTGCGACATAATGACGACGCATTTGATCTATTTCGGAAGACTTTTTAATATACTTAATGTGGTAATAGTATATTACAAATATAGCTAAAATAAGGGAAAAAGTAAAAATTATGATAAAACCAAAAAGTGATGTACTGTAAGCTTTTGCTGCGTGTAACAGATATAAAGCGCCGCTGACTTCTCCGGATCTATATACAGGAATAGCTATAACTAATGATTCATCTCTAAGGCCCTCTATGTGTTCAAGGTTACAGACTATTTTATTATTGAAAACAGTAGAATTATATTTTTTAAGTAATTTATCAAAATTAATAGTGGAAGATAACGCATTTTGATTAAATTCACTATCATTCTTATCAGACCAGAGAAGGGTTTTATCTTCATCATAGACCCTAATGATAAGATCATTATCATGATCTATGATACCTTCATTTTCATATTGTCTTGCAAAAGTATTTGCGAGCATTTTAAAATCGACTGCCTCAATTTTAACGAAAAAGAATCGTATTAAAAATATGCCCAATGCTTCACCGGCAATAAATATCAGCAGGATTAATATAAGGAATTTTCTTTTTTCATTTGTATTATTTTTTTCTAACATTTATTGACCTTTTCTTCTTTTTTTTCGAGTTTATAACCAACTCCGTATATAGAATTTATTATAAAATCAGTGTCAATATCTGCAAATTTCTTACGGATTCTTTTTATCTGATTATCTACTGCACGTGTATTTCCATAATATTCATAGCCCCAAAGTGCATTTATAAGTTGTTCACGGCTTACAACTTTTTCGGCGTGATCAATAAAATACGCAAGTATTTCAACTTCCTTTGGAGTAGATTCGATAATCTTTGAATTAACGGTTACTTCATAGCGTTCCATATCAACATGAAGATCAAGGTAACTTTTTTTTGCATTTTGTTGTGCTTTTTCGCTTTTTTCTGGTTGATTACTTCGTCTAAGAATATTTTTTATTCTTACCGTAAGTTCTCTTGGAGAAAATGGCTTTGTAACATAATCATCTGCGCCTAATTCAAGCCCTAATATTCTGTCAAATTCTTCAGACTTGGCACTTAGCATTATAATAGGTGTATTGCTTATTTTTCTGATTTCTCGACATATATCAGTACCTGACATCCCCGGCATCATAATATCTAAAATTACAATGTCAGGTGAAAAGTTCTTAAATTCCTGAATTGCTCTATTTCCATCATAAAGATTTCTTACTATCATATTTTCATTTAAGAGGTATTTACTAAGACTTTCATGTACAGCAGGATTATCATCGAAGATCATAACTTTTGTCTGATTCATAATTTCTCCAAGTGATTTGAGATATATTATTTTAATTTTATATAAATTGTGAAGGTTAAAACATAGAAATTATTTTTTTGAAATACATTGTTGGCATAATTCTGCCACAATTTAATTTTATCATAATATGCATAAAATAACTAACAGCAAAAAAATTAAATGAAAATTAAAAGAGAGGTATATTTAATGCGTAAGAAATCATTATCAATAGCAGCGATTTCTATGGCTGTCTGTTTATCGCTGACAGCATGTGCAGGAACAAAAAATGTTGAAGAAGCATCTGCTCCGATTGAAAATGTATCTGAATCCGGAACAGAAAGTTCTGAGATCTCTACAGAGACTGCAGAAACGGCTTCGGAAGCAAGTACAGAAACAGCAGTAGCTGAAGATGCATCATCATATGCTTCTGATGTTGCAAATACTACTATTGACACATCAATTTATCTGGACTATTCTGCAGGAATTGAAGCCGGTGTATATAAATGGATATTAAGTGAAGATGGTAAATACTATACTCTAGCTGCTCTTGATGACGAGGGAGAGCCTATAACACGAGAACTTCAGGCTATAAATGTCGGGGCAAATAATGCAGAGTCAATTGACAACGGGGATGAAGATACTGATAAAGGAGAAAATCAGGCTAAAGCCGGTGGTGAGCTTGGTGGTCTTATGGATGAGGCAAATCAGGGTGAAGTCTATCAGGGTGTATATATTAATGGAAATATAACAAATCTTACGAATCAGACAATGCTGGTATATGTTCCTGCAGAATACATGGAAGTTGACGAAGAAGGTAATGTTACAGGAATTAATCATGATGCAGCAGTTGGAAATTATACAGCTGATACAGCGCCAATAGTTTATGCAAATGAAATGGGCGGATGGAGATCAAGCGAACCCAAGAAAGTAAATACTGACTATATTGATCAGGGTATGATCTATGTGGCTGCAGGCGGACGCAGCAGAGATGCTTTTGCTGAAGATGGTACTACACATACCGGAAAAGCTCCTACGCAGATGGCTGATCTTAAATCAGGAATTATTGAACTTAGAGCTAATACAGATATTATTCCGGGTGACACAGACAAAATTGTGTCTGTAGGAACATCAGGCGGTGGTCAGATGAGTTCTATTCTCGGAGCATCAGGAAATATGTCCGAATATTATGAATATATGTATGAAGCAGGCACACTTGGCGTAACTAAAAATGATGACGGCACATATACAAGTGCATATCCAGACAATATTTATGCCGCCCAGTTATATTGCCCTATAGCAGATTTTGAAAATGCCGATCTTGCTTATGCATGGTGGTGGGTAAATCTCGTAGATGATGGTGGTGTTTACAATGGAAGTATAACCGATTTTGAGAAGAGACTTCAGGAACTTGAAGCTGATGCGTTTGTTGATTATCTTAACAGTCTCAATTTAACTGATGAGAATGGAAATGCACTTACCCTTACAGGTCTTCGTGAAGGAACATACTACGATGCAATACTGCAGAATATTTCAGATGCATTAAATGCAGCAGTTGAAAATGGTGATATTGATCCTGAAACAGCATATACAGACTATGATTCATGGCTTACAAAGAATGATGATGGTAGTTGGTCGGTTACTGATATGGATGCCTTTATGATAGGTACAGGTCTTGTAAATCAAAGAAATAAAGCTATTCCTGGATTTGATACTCTTGATATGTCAGCTGAAAATGATGCATTTGGAACAGCTGATGATGATACTGTTCATTTTTCAGCAAGTGTAGCTCAGATTATGCAGGACAACTATGATGAACTTTCTGAACTTGACGGCTTTGATAAGGATGTAGTCGATTCATATATAGAAGATGCACTTACTGGTGATAATGCTGAACTTATTGATACTCAGACAAGTTTATTAAATGCTACAGAGATACTTCTTGGAAATGACGGATATTCTGCTGTAGATCCCGCACTTTATTGGAGAGACAGAAGCGGAACTGCCGATCAGCATACTTCATTCTCGATTGGTTATAATATTCTTCTTGCCGCACAAATGAATGGACTTAATGTTGATTATCATCTCGTATGGGATATGACACATGGCAGTAACGAAGGAACCAGTACAGGTACCTTTATAGACTGGATCAATGAAATCTGTCAGTAATGACTTTTATATATAAATTCAGGTATTAGGTTTTTAATTGAAATAATAAATCCTTAAAAGTGAAATCCTGTGTTTTTTACATAGGATTTTGCTTTTTTTAAAATTAATTGTGTGGTACAATTACAAACAGGGTTAAAATTTGGTATGTAATTGGAGTTTTATTCATGAAGGGAAATATTTTT
>JAIKZC010000050.1 GCA_024682575.1 Lachnospiraceae bacterium
CACAGTCATTATAAGAAGCATATCAATGTCATTGATAAATGGTCTTATGACTTCGATCGGTGTAGCAGGCTTTACAGTAAGGCCAACTTTTTTACCTTTTGATCTGATCAGACGGATACATTCATTTACATCTTCTGTTGCCTCATAATGAAAAGTAATGATGTCCGCACCTGCGTCAGCAAATTTTTCAATATAACGCTCAGGCTTGTCTATCATGAGGTGTACATCGAAAACCCTGTCTGAAGCTGGACGAATGCTTTGTATAACGGGAATTCCCAATGAAATATTCGGAACGAAATTCCCATCCATTACATCTATGTGCGCATACTGCGCACCGGCCTTTGCTGTTTCAGCAATGTCGGCGCCCAGATGTGCGAAATCTGCCGATAAAATCGATGGAGCAAAAATTATCTCTCTCATTTGCCTAAGAATTCCTTTACCCTAGCTGAGATTCCCTTGGAATCAAGACCATATTTCTCAAGAAGAGCAACAGCCGGGCCTGACTCGCCGAATGTATCATAAACACCGATTCTCTTCATAGGTGTAGGTGCATTCTCTACAAGAACTTCAGCAACTGCACTTCCGAGACCACCGATCACTGAATGCTCCTCAACCGTAACAACCTTGCCGGTCTTCTTAGCAGACTTAAGAATGATGTCAGCGTCAAGAGGCTTGATAGTATGGATATTGATAACCTCAGCGCTAATGCCTTCAGCCTCGAGTGCCTTTGCAGCCTCGATAGACTCGTTAACTTCAAGACCTGTAGCAACGATGGTTACGTCTGTGCCTTCCTTAACAAGAACACCCTTGCCGATCTCAAACTTATATGTAGCTTCATCATTAAATACCGGAACTGCAAGACGGCCAAATCTTAAGTAAACAGGGCCTTCGAACTCATAAGCAGCTTTAACTGCAGCTCTTGCCTCAACATCATCTGCAGGGCAGATAATTGTCATTCCGGGGATAGTTCTCATAAGAGCTATATCCTCGTTGCACTGATGTGTAGCGCCGTCTTCACCTACAGAGATACCTGCATGTGTAGCACCGATCTTAACATTGAGGTGAGGATAACCGATAGAGTTTCTAACCTGCTCAAAAGAACGTCCTGCCGCAAACATAGCAAAGGTTGAGATAAAAGGAACCTTGCCTGTTGTAGCGATACCTGCTGCAATGCCTGTCATGTTTGACTCAGCAATACCGCAGTCAAAGAAACGCTCCGGAAAAGCTTTCTTGAATACGCCGGTCTTTGTTGCTGCAGCAAGATCTGCGTCAAGAACGACGAGATTGTCATGCTCTTTTCCGAGTTCTACGAGGGCATTACCATAGCTCTCTCTTGTTGCAATTTTCTTTACGTCAGCCATTATTTTAAGCCCTCCTCTAATTTATTAAGTTCATCCATTGCCTGCTCAAACTCTGCATCGTTAGGTGCCTTACCATGCCAGCCTACCTGGCCTTCCATGTAAGAAACGCCCTTACCCTTCAGGGTCTTCATAACGATAACCGAAGGCATGCCCTTTGTTTCCTTAGCTTCCTTAAATGCTGCACGAAGCTGCTCGAAATCATTTCCATCAGCTACATTGATAACATGGAAATTGAAAGCTTCGAATTTCTTATCAATAGGATAAGGTGTATTTACTTCGTCAACAGGTCCGTCGATCTGAAGACCATTGTTATCAACGATAACGCAGAGATTATCAAGCTTCTTTGCTCCTGCGAACATAGATGCTTCCCAAACCTGGCCTTCACCAAGCTCACCATCTCCGAGAAGAGTGTATACTCTGTAGCTGTCGTTGGAGATCTTAGCTGAAAGAGCCATTCCAACTGCGGCAGAGATACCCTGTCCAAGTGAACCGCTGGACATGTCTACGCCCGGTGTGTGCTGAATGCAGGGATGTCCCTGAAGGTGTGAACCAATGTGACGAAGTGTCTCAAGATCTTCTTTAGGGAAATATCCTCTCTCTGCAAGTGTTGCATAAAGACCGGGTGCTGTATGGCCCTTAGAAAGAACGAAACGATCTCTGTCTGCCTTTTTAGGATCCTTAGGATCTATATTCATCTCTTCAAAATAGAGATATGTAAAAGCCTCTGTTGCTGAAAGTGATCCACCGGGATGTCCCGATTTTGCAGCATGAGTTCCGACAATTATGCCTTTGCGGATCTCAACAGCGTGTTTTTTCAATTCCAAGTCTGTCATCTTTTTTCTCCTCTAATCAATCTGCTTATTTACCTTGTCCATAATATGCATTAGCGCCGTGTTTTCTGTAGTAATGCTTATCCTGAAGATACTGCGGCGCAGGACTAACCTTAGGGTTGATGGTCTCAGTTCTGAGAGCCATCTTTGCAACTTCCTCGAGAACTACTGCACTGTGAACAGCATCAACGCCGTCTTTGCCCCAGCAGAAAGGTCCGTGGTTCTTGCAAAGGCATGCTGAAACAGCTTCATAGTCAATATTGAGTCTCTTAAACTCATTAACGATCAAATGACCGGTATTCTCTTCATAAGCTTCCTCAACCTCTTCAGGATTAAGACATCTGAGGCAGGGAACCTCTCCATAATAGTAATCTGCGTGAGTTGTACCATAGCACGGAATGCTGCGTCCTGCCTGAGCCCAGCTGGTCGCAAAAGGTGAATGTGTATGAACAACGCCGCCTATATTCTTAAAAGCCTTGTAAAGCTCAACATGAGTAGCTGTATCAGATGACGGATTGTAATCGCCCTCAACTACCTTACCGTTAAGATCTACAATAACCATATCCTCTGCCTTTAACTTCTCATACTCAACACCGCTCGGCTTGATAGCGAAAAGTCCTGACTCTCTGTCAATGGCACTTACATTACCCCATGTAAATGTAACCAGACCATACTTAGGCAGAAGCATGTTTGCCTCATAAACTTTTTTCTTTAACTCTTCTAACATCAGTAAATAACTTCTCCTTTCCCTACACTACATTTATATAAGTTTAAATGCTGACTCCCTCAATTTTATCTCTCAGGAAACGATTTGCCTCGGAAATTGTCTTCATATAGTCCTGTCCCTGCTGGTACCAGAACTCTCCCGTAAATATACGAACACCCATCTTAAGTGCAGCAGCGATGCAGTTTTCATACTCGGTATGTCCGCCGCAGCCAAAATTCATATCTCTGTAAACACCAGGTTTTGTTTCTTTAAGATGTACTGCAAAAATATGTCCTTTGCCCTTTTCCATGTCCTCTACAACATTTGTATTGTAAAGTACAGATGCATTCTTAAGATTTCCTATATCGGGATAAACGCCAAGATACGGTGAATTTACAGCATTTACGTACTCCATTGACTTCTCAACGGTATCCATAAAAGGTGTTTCCATAGTCTCAAAAGCAAGGATAACACCCCATCTTGCCGCATAATCCGTGGCCTTCTGAAGATTTTCCAGGAACCATTTTCTCGTATCCGAGTCTCCTTCTTCATAGTATACATCATATCCGGCTAATTGGATAATAGAAATTCCAACATTGCAAGAAAGATGTATTGCTTTTTCCATAATTTCCATCGAATGTTGTCTTTTTTCGACATCATGTGATCCAAATGGGTATTTTCTATGACCGGATAAACACATCGTACGTATCGGAATTCCCACCGATTTCGACAAAGTGGCAAGTTCTCTCTGTTCAGCCGGCGACCAGTCAAGTCTCTTTAAGCGTTCATCAGACTCATCAATGCTGATCTCAAGTCTGTCAAAGCCGCATTCTCCGGCGATCTGAAGCATTCTGTTAAATCCAAGTCCGGCCGGAATGGCCTTTTCATAAAGTCCAAGTGAATAATTCATATGATTCCTCCTTATTTATTAAAATGCTGACTGATTTATCAAAATTCCAGTCATCTTAGTTTACATAATCATGGTTCCAACAATCCCGTAAAGAGCAAAAGCAAACATTATAACAGAAGCTGCTGCCAGCGCCGGATGTGCTCTGTTCTGAACTACCGCCCCAGTCTCCGGATCACGATAAACAGCTACTTCTCCTCCTATTTTAAAAGCCGACTTCATACTTGACTGGTTCTTTCCTATAAAATCCCTGAGCACCCCATCTGCTTCATAGGCGATCACAGGGTACCAGTTTTTCGGTGCGATCATATGACGTTTATCCTTATCTGTCTGAAAAAGTACAACATCCTGAATTTTTCCCTCAATTTTCTCCAACTTTCTTTTATGATCCTTATACCACACCGAAAAGATCGCAATGCTCAAGGCTATCAGTACAGCTCCCATATCATATGAAGCCGTCTTTTCTCCAAAAACTGTCACGAGCTTAGGCTCCGCCACAACAAATATACCGGCGATCAGGATAGCAAGACCTGCCACGGGACTGTTGCCGCCTCCGCTGTATATCGAGAGGCCTCTGTTTCCCCTGACCATTTTTACCGATTCGCCCTCAAGATACTGGACATCACTTTTAATGAAAGCATCCTTTATCTTTCTGTCCTCTTCATACCTTACAATAAGCTCGTAATAATACTGTATAAGGTTATTTTTATCATCTCTTCTTTCTTTATGAACACTCTTGGTCACTTTACCCTCAAGAACGCTGTCTTTTCTTTTTATAGCAAAGAAATCCCCCAGATTCGAAATACCCGCTATAAGGAGGATAGCCCCCAGTAAATAGGTAAATAATACAGCCGTAGACATTCCGCTCAACATAGTAAAACACCTCCAACAACTCCCACCAGCCCGGAAGATCAGGCCTGTGTTATGATCTCTCTTGTAAATCCTGCACAAATCACTTGTATTGTACTCGTATTAAATCATAACATCAGTAATTGTTACATTCAACCATTTTTTATGAATGTTTTGAACGTTTATGAACAAATGTTAATTTTTTGTCGATTTCAGATTTTCTGCATACATTCAACAAAACACTGTATTTATCCCAGTTTTCTGATTTTTGTTTTAATAAAGAAACATCCGCTCGGTCAAAGCGAAATATTCTTAAAAAGATCATAGAATATTCACTTTTCACCTGTTTTATGCATTTTAAATAGTTTTTATGATTGTTTTTTATGGTTTTTCACAAGAATCTCTTGTATACGGTTTAAATTTCTAATCATTAATCATATAATCATCAAATCGTTCATAAAAACCTATTGAAATAATCACAAATAACTTTTACAATCAAATTGAACTTAAAAATAAATTTGTGAATACAAGTTTGAACCAATCAATTTTTTAATAGGCATTTCCACCAATATAAAATGTTCAAATCTTGTTTTTCTTAACTTATTTGTCAATGAAACCTATAATCAGCTTTATCTTTTTAGGAGGTATCTAAAATGAGCAAGGTCAGTGAAATGACACGTGAATCATGGATCAAGAGCACATTCCCTGAGTGGGGCACATGGCTCAATGAGGAAATTGAAAACGAAGATGTTAAACCCGGCACAGTAGCAATGTGGTGGCTTGGATGTACAGGAACCTGGTTCAAGACTCCTGGCGGCGCAAACATCACCATCGATCTCTGGGCAGGAAACGGCAAGCGTACACACGGCGACGGAAAGATGAAAGTCGGCCACCAGATGGCAAACATGGCCGGTGTAAGAAATATGCAGCCTAACTTAAGAGCTGTACCTTTTGTTATCGATCCTTTCGCAGTAAAGCACGTTGACGCTGTTCTTGCAACACATTATCATCAGGATCACATGAGCGCAGAGTTCGCAGCACACGTTCTTCAGACAGGCATGACAACAACTGACGAGAACGGTAAAGAGATCCCGGTTCCTTTCATCGGTCCTAAGAAATCTGTTGAGACCTGGGTTAACTGGGGTGTTCCGGAGGATCGCTGCATAACCGTTAAACCCGGCGATGTTATCAAGATCAAGGATCTCGAGATAGTTGCTCTTGATTCCTTCGAC